>CAZEYJ010000080.1:0-1837 GCA_964516795.1 uncultured bacterium | reverse complement strand
GCGATCAAAACGACACCCATTGTCACAACCTTCCATACACCCTGGATACAGGAGGTATCGATTTTTTTTGCATGGCGCTCTCGATCTAAAATCGTCAGTTGAATTTGATGCTTCCAGCGCAAGAAAATCCAGCTGATGCAGACAACGATCATTGAGGTGCGAAAGGCATCGAGATACTCATCAAAAAACAAAAACCCGAACCGTTTTCCCAATACCTCAAGGACTAAAATCCCTCCCAAAACCCAAAGCAAAAGATTGACCGGCAAGAAAGCAATTTCACCGATCTTCTCTTTCCAATCATGATTTGTCGACAATGAACGCTGGCGCAAATGCTTGACGACCTTCTTAAATACAAAGTTGATCGCGACAAGGGTCAACAGTCCTATAATAATTTCCACAAACCAGAGTTGGTTATAGGGAAGAGGGGGCAAACTTTCAGTTTCCATCGATCACGCTCCACATCAACTTTTAGAGGCTGCCGCCGAAACCCAAGTTCATAGACAGTCTCTTAAAAACTATACCGAAACATGTTCAATAGCACACGGCAAAAAGACAATTCAAGGAACTTTTTTTAATAACCCAACTTACCCCTATCCTAGACATCTCGCAAGATAGAGAAGATGTAAGATTCGCGAGGAAGCTAAGAGACTGTCTGCGGATTTGGATTTCGTCGAGTTTTTGGATTATTTTGGCCGATTTTTGATTCTTTTTCAGGGGGTAATATACGTAATGTTGATATTACCCCCCTGAAAAAGAATCAAAAATCGGCTCAAAAGAACCGAAAACTTGACAGAAACCAAATTCGCAGACAGTCTCTAAGGAGTAACTATCCCTTAGCAACGAGTGAAGCGCTGCAGATTCCCTATCGCAGCTCGCAGATAAGGGAAGATAGGGGACAAGTTGGGGTAATATTTCGATATAGCTAAAAAAAAAGAAACTCTTTTAACATGAGAACAAATGGAATAATTTAAAAGACTGCTCCTCCACCCAAGCTTCATCAAGCTTCTGGCGCAGCGCAGATCAAATCACCACCTTAGGGAAACTTATGCAATTCATGAAAGAATCGATTTTTGTTGCCAGCATACGAAGTTTTTGTACTTCATTCGCAACAATTTTAGGTGTTTTGATCGGCATTGCATTAGTCCTTATCGGCTTGGTCACGATGTCAGGTCCAGATATTTATCCAGAAAAAAGCCAACTTGTCATCGCCCCTGATGCAGACGGTAGCCGGGAACTTCTGCCTCTTACAGCGCCTGTTGTGCTCAAAATATCCATTTCAGGAGTCATCGGTCTAGGAGAGCTGACTTACGAAAAAATCCAAAACGTCCTTTTAGATTCTCGAGAAGGAATGCTTAAACATAACCGGGTTAAAGCCATCCTGCTATGCCTCGATACTCCCGGTGGCACCGTAACGGACTCTGTCGCCATCTATCAAGCGCTTAAAGAGTATAAAGAACAGTTCAAAGTGCCTATTTTCGCCTTCGTGGATGGGATGTGCGCATCAGGTGGAATGTACATTTCTTCGGCAGCAGATAAAATCTTTGCTACATCTTCAAGCGTCATCGGCTCTGTTGGAGTGCTCCTAGGCCCGACCTTCAATTTCTCCGGCTTGATGGACCGCTACGGGGTCCAAGCCCTTACTATTACAGAAGGCAAAGACAAAGACATGCTCAGCCCCTTCAGGCCTTGGCAGCCGGGCGAAGACTCGTCTCTTCGCAACGTGACAGCTGTCCTTTATGAGGACTTTGTCTCAACTGTCGTCGCTGCCCGCCCTCGTCTCAGCCGCGACAAACTGATCAACACCTACGGAGCGCAGGTCTATGTCTCCCAAGAAGCT
>CAZEYJ010000079.1:0-8880 GCA_964516795.1 uncultured bacterium | reverse complement strand
CGTTCCGAGGATTTTTAGCCCTTTGACTTCTTGGATCCGCTGCGTGGCGTAATCGAGGAGCTCCTGCTCCCAAGCGGCAATCGTCTCCCTGCCGATCAACTCAATGTAATCGATCGCAGCGCCAAGGCCCACAACCTCGGCGATGGGGGGCGTGCCGGCTTCAAAACGCAGGGGTGGGCGCTGATAGGTCGAAGCGGTCAATGTCACTTCGTCGATCATATCGCCGCCGCCTTGATAAGGGGGCATCTTTTCTAAAAGGCTCTTCTTGCCGTAGAGGATGCCGATCCCCGTCGGCCCATAGGCCTTGTGACCTGAGAAGACGTAAAAATCAGCTCCCAGCTTTTGCATATCAACGGGAAGATGAGCTGCGCTCTGGGCTCCGTCGATTAACACTTTAGCTCCGCGCGCGTGGGCGCATCGGATGATCTCTTCAATGGGGTTGATCGTCCCCGTGGAATTGGCAATATGCGCGATGCTGACAAGCTTAGTTCTGTCGGTGAGGAGCTTTTCAAATTCTTCAAGGATCAGCTCTCCCCGCTCATTGATCGGAATGAATTTCAGCTGGAGCTTTTTCTCCTGGCAGATCATTTGCCAAGGGACGATATTCGAGTGGTGCTCCATGACAGAAATGAGGATCTCATCTCCCTCATTGGCAAATGCCTTGCAGAACGATTGAGCGACGAGATTGATCCCTTCCGTCGTTCCCTTAGTGAAAATGATCTCTTCTGGGAACGCGGCGTTGAGGAACTGCTTGACCTTGTTGCGGACCGTATGATGATGATCGGTCGCTTGGGCGGCGAAATCGTAAACGGCGCGATGGACCGTCGCATACTGCTCCGAATAGAAGCGGCCCATTGCCTCAATCACAGACAAGGGTTTGTGCACCGTTGCCGCCGAATCCAAATAGACGAGCCGCTTACCGTGCATCAAACGTTGCAGCATGGGAAACTGCTGGCGGATTTTTTTGACCTGGTATTCTGTTGTTTCGCTCACGAAATGGATCCTTCTGCCTGATTCGAAGAATGATTTAACTGCATTTGGATTTCTTGGGCAAGAAAAGGATAAGGCAGCGCCTCAAAAATTTCCTGACAGAACCCTGCCGTAAGCAGTTTCTTTGCCGTAGCATCAGGAATTCCGCGCGATTTGAGATAAAAGAGGACGTCTGTGTCGAGCTGGGCGACTGTGACCCCATGAGAGGCTTTGACATCATCGGCAAAGATCTCGAGGTTCGGCTTGCTGTTGGCAAGCGCACGATCATCTAAGAGCAGGTTATTGTTCAACTGATAGGCCTGGGTTTTTTGCGCCTCTTGCCGGACCAAGATCTTTCCTTCAAAGCTCGCTTGCGACACCTCATCAAGGAGGGTCTTAAAGCGCTGCATCGATTGGGTGTGAGGGGCCGCATGCTCGACGACGAGGTGGGCATGCCCTTGGGCTTTTCCTTTAAGGCAAGTCAGCCCTAAAAGCTGAGCCTCCGCGCCCTCGCCTCCGAGCAGGACGCGATAGTCCTGACGGGCGCATCCGCTTCCCGAAGATAAACTGACGCTCTGCAAACGGCTGTGTTGTTTTAGCGTCGCCCGCAAAGCTTCAAAATGCCATTTCCCTTCTGCCGCAGCGACCTGCTGCGAGCAGCGCAATTGCGCCCCTTCTTCTAATGCCACATCGACAACCGCGTTAAAATGCCCTAGCTGCCCATGCGATGTCGCAATCCAGTCGAGCTGGGCCCCTTTGCCGAGGACAAGGTGGATGCGGGGAGAGGAGAGGGCTTTTTCGTCTGTATGGAAATAAATGCAATGGATCGGCTTATTTAAGACCAATTTAGGCGGCACGTAGATAAAGACCCCTTCTCCGTGGGCCGCTGCATTCAATGCAGCAAAAGGGTCCTTTTCTTCAGAAAGACCTTTGCCGTAGCGCTGATTGATAAAAGAAGCATAGGAGCGGAGCGCTTCAGAAAGGGGCATCACTTGGACTTGCTTAGGCAGCGCTGACAGGTCGCTCAATTCAGGAGAAAAAAAACCATTGATGAACACGAGATGGGAGCCTTTGGAGAAAGGAGAAACCGCAGCAAGGACCTCTTCTTTCGAAATCTCTGCGCGACCGGCAAACGGGAGAGGATGCTGATAAAGCTCTCTTAACGGAACATAGCGGTAGGCCTCATCTTTTTTCGAAGGAAGTCCCAGCGACTCAAATTGGCTCCATCCCTTTTCCCTAAGGCTGCGCAGCTGGTCCGAGGATTGGATCTTGGCAAACTGCTCCTTCAAATGCGCTAACATGGGGCAGGTTCCTTTTCTTCGGTTCTAATCAACCAATCATATCCCTTCTTCTCGAGCTCAAGGGCGAGGCTTGCATCTCCCGACATCACCACTTTGCCGTCCATGACAACATGGACAAAATCGGGGCGGACGTAATCGAGAAGGCGCTGATAGTGGGTGATCAAAATTAAGGCGTTGTCTTTGTGATGAAACCGGTTGATCCCTTCAGAAACAATCCGCATCGCGTCGATATCAAGGCCGGAATCGGTTTCATCCAAAACTGCAAGTTTTGGCTCGAGGACGGCCATCTGCAGGATTTCGTTGCGCTTTTTCTCTCCTCCGGAAAACCCTTCGTTCACATTGCGGAACTTGAACTCTTGGCGCATGTTCACAAGCGCCATCTTTTGATCGAGAAAGACGCTGAACGCCTCTTCAGACAAGACTTCTTGTCCGTTTGCTTTGCGCTTAGCGTTCAAAGCCGCGTGTAAAAACTGAAAGTTCGAAATCCCCGGAATTTCCACGGGGTACTGGAATCCCATGAAAATCCCCGCATGGGCGCGCGCATCGGGCCCGAGCTCTGTCAGATCATTTCCTTCCCACAGAATACTTCCCGATCGGACCTCATAAGAAGGATTTCCGGCAAGGATCTTGGCCAAGGTCGATTTGCCGGCGCCATTGGGTCCCATGACCGCATGAACTTCGCCGGGATTGACTTTGAGGCTGATCCCTTTCAAGATCGCCTTGTCTTCAATTGTGACATGCACATCAATCAACTCTAACATTTACCCCACCGAGTTTTCTAATTTTAAAGCCAGCAGCTTCTGCGCCTCGACAGCAAATTCAAGGGGAAGCTCCCGGATCACCTCTTTACAAAAACCATTGACGATCAAATTGATCGCATCTTCCCGCGCAATGCCGCGGCTCTCTAAATAAAACAGCTGCTCCTCGTTCATTTTCGACGTCGAGGCCTCATGTTCGACCTGGGAAGAAGCATTGCCGACTTCGACATAGGGAAATGTATTGGCCGAGCAGCGGTTGCCGATCAGCATCGAATCGCATTGCGTATAATTGCGCGCGCCTGCCGCCCGAGGAGCGATTTTGACAAGGCCTCGGTACGTGTTGTGCGACTTGTCTGCCGAGATCCCTTTAGAGACGATTGTCGAACGGGTATTTTTTCCGAGATGGATCATCTTCGTTCCCGTATCTGCCTGCATCATCCCATTGGTCAAAGCGACAGAATAAAACTCGCCAACAGACTCATCTCCCTGCAAGATGCAGCTTGGATACTTCCATGTGATGGCAGCCCCCGCTTCAACCTGGGTCCACGAGATTTTCGAACGGAACCCTTGGCACCGCCCACGCTTCGTCACAAAATTGTAAATACCGCCAACCCCTGTCTCAGGATTTCCCGCATACCAGTTCTGCACCGTCGCATATTTGATCTCTGCGCGATCAAGGGCGATGAGCTCCACAACAGCGGCATGCAACTGGTTCTGATCATAGGCAGGAGCGGTGCACCCTTCGAGATAGCTCACATAAGAGTCCTCTTCAGCGATGATCAGAGTCCTTTCAAACTGGCCGGTTGACCTCTCATTGATACGGAAATAGGTCGACAGCTCGATCGGGCTTCTCACGCCTTTGGGAATATAAACAAAAGAACCGTCTGAAAAAACGGCAGAATTCAGCGCGGTATAATAATTGTCGCCGATCGGGACCACACTTCCCAAATACTGTTCGACCAGCTCAGGATACCGGTGGACCGCTTCAGAAATTGAGCAGAGGACAACGCCTGCATCTTTTAAAGTCTGATGGAAAGTTGTTCCCAAAGAAACAGAGTCGAAGACGACATCGACTGCCACATTGGCCAAGCGCTTCTGCTCGTCAAGGGGTATGCCGAGCTTTTCAAATGTTTTTAAAATCTCAGGATCGACTTCGCTCAAACTGCTGAGCGACTGCGGCTTTTTTGGCGCTGAATAATAACTGATCTCTTGAAAATCAATCGGAGGATGGGAGATGTTCGCCCACTGAGGCGGCTCCATCTCTTTCCATTTGGCAAAGGCCTTAAGCCTAAATTCGAGCAAAAAAGCGGGCTCGTTTTTTTTAGCCGAAATCGCGCGGACGGTCTCTTCGGTCAACCCTTTAGGAAAGGTCTCCGATTCGATCGGCGTGACAAAGCCATACTTATAGTCAGCCCGATCGCTTAAAAGCTCTTCTGTTGTCATAAACCCGTTTTGTCCCTTTCAAAGGGGAAGAGGTTAAAAAAATAATTTAAAAGACAGTCTTAACCCTTGCAAGCAAATGTCAAGATTCTCTCTTAAAGGGCGTCAGTATAGCCGACCTCCACAGATTTTGACAATCGCCAAAGCTCCACATGATTGAATGAAAAGAGCCTTTCCTGATACGGCCCTTCAATCATTTCTCTACTTGTTAAAAAATCATAACTAGCTCATTTACAAATATTTAACTCTGTTGCAAGACTTTTAATTCCATCAAGCTCAAGCCAAAATCCCGAATTAACACTGCCCTTACTTATTCTTCAAAATCCACCCAATTGACTTAAATGGGCAGGTTTTGCAGAATTATGTTATGAGAAAGTCTAAGTATATTAAGCAGTTAGAGCAGTTCCACAACGCCCCCTTCTTTACCGCTAAAGAGGCGGCCAAGCAGGGCATCCCTCGACATGCGCTTGCCTATTTGGAGAAAAAGGGAAGCTTAGAACGAGTTTACCCTGGGACATACCGGTTTCCTGAATATACGCCAAAGATCGAATTTCAGTGGGAAAATTTAGGCCTCATCGCATCTAGTGTTCCAGAAAGCATTATCTGTTTAATTTCGGCCCTTGTTTTTTATGATTTGACAGATCAAGTCATGAGAGAAATTTGGCTTGCAGTTCCCCATAGATCTCACCCTCCTAAACGGCCAAACACTCGAATCGTCAGAATGAGAAATACTGATCTTGGAAAGACTGTCATGACTCTTGGGGAATACCGCGTACAGATTTTCGATAAAGAGCGTTGTATTATTGACGCCTTTCGTTATCTAAGCAAAGAAATCGCAATCAAAGCGCTGCAAAGATATTTTCATAGCCCAACTGCTAAACCGGATCCCAAAAAATTGGGCTCATATGCAAAAAAACTGCGAGTCAACATAACCCCTTATATTTTATCCTTGACCACATGACTACAGATACAGAAAAATCCTTTAAAGCCAAACTCCGCGCTATTGCTAAAGAAAAAAATCGCGATCCAGCAGACCTATGGCAAAGTCTGACTCTGGAACGCTTTCTCGTCCGACTCGCACAATCGGAATATTCAAATCACTTTATTCTCAAGGGAGGCATTCTCCTATCAAAGTACATTGAAATTGGTAGAGAGACAACCGACTTAGATTTCCTGGCTCAAAAAATCAGCAACGAAATGAATAAACTAAGAGTTGTCTTTGAAACAATTGCCAATATTGATCTTCATGATGGCTTTTCTCTTCGGGAAGTGAAAGTCAATGAACTGACTCATCCGCACATGGGCTATCCGGGCGTAGAAGTATCCATGATGGCTTATTTTGGTAAAACGAGATTTAAGGTAACCATCGATCTTGGATTTGGAGATGTCGTTGATCCAATTAAATATGCAATTCCCCTTACCACTTCTTCCAAAGGAAATCTTTTTGAGCAGAGCGTTAGTCTCTCCTGTTATCCAAAAGAATTTATTTTTGCAGAAAAATTAGAGACAATTATCTATCGCGGGTCATTTAATAGCCGAATGAAAGACTTTCACGATCTTTATTCTATGATAACATCACCAATTTTTTCTTCCTTTCTCAATCTCGACTCAATCATCCGTTTGGTCTTTGAACATAGAAAGACAACACTGGCGTTACCCATCATTTTTACAGCAGATGAACTCCTTCAAATGCAAAACTTGTGGAGTGAATATCTCAGAAGCTTACGAGCAGAGCATGCATCCTCCCTTCCAGGAAAGATTGCTGACGCTATCTCTAAAATCAACGAATGTCTTCAATCCAATACCGCATTAGTATAATGCTATCAATACATATGATAGGGAGCGCTCCTAAGAAATAAATCTTTCAGCTGCTGCGAGGTGCTCGGGAAGGTCGATCCCAAAGACCTCGTGCTCGGTTTCGTGCACGTGGACCCGCAGGCCGTTGTAGAGAAAGCGGAGCTGCTCGAGCTGTTCGGCCATCTCGATCTCGCACGGTTTGAACTGGGCAATTTTTTGAAGGGCCTGCTGCGTGTAGGCATACATCCCGATATGTTTGAAATAGATCTTGCGCTCCCCGGGAGATGCATCGCGATAGTAGGGGATTGGGCAGCGGGAAAAGTAGAGGGCGCGATCGCTGGAGTCGCAAACGACTTTGACAACATGGGGGCTTAACGCCTCTTCCATTTTAACGATCTTTTTTTTCAGGGTCCACACATCGCTCCCGTCCGTCTCGCAAGTCTGGAGCAGGTCCCGGATCATCTGCCCATTGATAAAAGGCTCATCTCCTTGCCAATTGACCCAAATATCCGCTTCGATAAGATTGCGCTGCATCAATTCGACAAGGCGGTCTGTCCCTGAAGGGCACTGCTCCGATGTCATGATGTACTTCCCTCCAAACCGGTCGATCAGCTTGGCCGTCTCATCAGCGTCGATAGCGAATGTCACAGAATCAAAGAGTTCTACTGCAGAGGCCCTTTCCCACACCCACTGCAACAAAGGCTTGCCCTTGAGAAGGCTCAACATTTTCCTAGGGAAGCGGGTAGATTTTAACCGAGCAGGGACCACACAGGCAATTTTTTTAGAACCGATCATATGATGCTCAACCGTGTTGGATTTTCTAAATACCAGGCAATGGTTTTACGGATGCCGCTGGAAAAATCATGGAGGGGACGCCAGCCGATCTCTCGCTCTATTTTTGAGCAGTCGATCGCATAACGCAGGTCGTGCCCGGGGCGGTCGGGGACAAACTGGACCAACCGGCGAAAAGGGGTTGAATCGACGCCGTTGATTTTAGCGAACTCTTCGATAATACCGTGAAGAAGATCAATATTGCGCTTCTCGCATCTCCCGCCAATTCCGTAAGTCTGCCCCCTCTCTTTCTTTTCAAGGATCATCCAAACCGCTTCAGCATGGTCATCGACGAAGATCCAGTCGCGGACATTTTCCCCTTTTCCATACACAGGCATCGGCTTTTCCAAGCGGCAGCAAGCGATCACCAGCGGAATGAATTTTTCTACATGCTGGCCCGGCCCATAATTGTTCGTGCAATGGGAGATGGTTGTGGAAAGGTTGTAAGTATGCGCATAGGCCCTGACGAAATGATCTGCGGCGGCTTTGGATGCAGAATAGGGAGAGTTCGGACGATAAGGGGTATCTTCCGTAAAAGATCCTTCCAAGTCAAGAGAACCGAACACCTCGTCTGTCGAGATCTGATGAAAATGGATATGAGGATGGCGGCGGACCACTTCAAGAAGGGCGATCGTCCCGCCAACATTGGTCTCATAAAATGCGCGCGGGCCTCTAATGCTCCTGTCGACATGGCTCTCTGCAGCGAAATGGACGATCGCTTCAATATCATGTTCTATGCACAACGCTTCAACAAGCGCTTCGTCTGCTATATCCCCCTTGACAAACAGATACCTGGGGTCTTCGTTAACAGACGCGAGGTTGTCCAAATTCGCCGCATAGGTGAGCAAGTCAAGATTGACGATCTTCTCGCATGAAGGGATATTTTTAAGCCCGTAACGGATGAAGGAAGAGCCGATAAAGCCTGCCCCTCCCGTCACTAAAAATCGTTTAAGACGGATCGACATGATCGAAATAATCTCGCATAGCCTCTTTCCAAGGACGGGGCTTTTTTCCTGTGATCTGAACATATTTGGCCGTCGATAATACAGAATAGCTCGGACGGCGGGCAGGGGTTGGAAAATGGGAGCTGCTGACCGGCTCGATCTGTGTACATGTGACGGGCTTTCCCCTTTGAACAAACTCCTCGCGGACAGCCAAGGCCAGTTGATACCGGGAAACAGGACCGGCATTGGCAAAATGAACGATCCCTTCACTGTTTAACAGATCGAGGATTGCATCGGCGACATCGTCGACATAAGTCGGTAGCCCGCACTGATCATCGGCAACTTGAAGCTTTTGCTTTTGTTTAAGCCAGTTCATTAAAGAAGAAATAAAATTTTTCCCTTGCGCGCCAAAGAGCCATGAGGTGCGGATAATGCAGGCCTGAGGGAACGCTTCGGCGACCCGCCGCTCTCCTTCCCACTTACTTTGACCGTAGACATTGATCGGAGCGCAAGAGTCTGATTCGCCATAAGGGACTTGGGACTGCCCATCAAACACATAATCGCTCGAAATGTGAAGGTAACGCGCACCAGCGTCTAACGCAACGGAAGCTAAATTGCCAGCGCCAACGGCATTCACGGCAAGGGCCTGATCCGGACAGCTCTCCGCCGCATCGACATTGGTATAGGCCGCGCAATTAATAATATGAGTAGGGCGCACAGCCTTGACAGCTGAAGCAAGCTGTGACGCGTTGGTAAGGTCTGCCTCAGCTCGAGAGGAAGCAACGAAGGGGATCCCCCTCTGATCGCACCTTCTCTGCAATGCAACACCCAGCATCCCTT
>CAZEYJ010000078.1:0-16734 GCA_964516795.1 uncultured bacterium | reverse complement strand
CCAGGGGCCGCCCTCTTTAAGGTCTTGAGTTCGTTTTCGTTGATCGTACGATCCGACGATCTCGGTAAATTTGGAGACCATCAATTTGCGCACGGAGTTTTCCGTGACATCTTTTTTGTTCCAACCTGGATACGAGATTGGAGCGGAAGGTCTTGCTACAGGAACGGATAGACTTGGTGTATTTGTTGCAGCCATTTTTTAATCCTTTGTTTAGTTTTTTTGGCTTATTTAATTATATATTAAAATGTGTTTAAGTTCATTGTTTATTTTTTTAATTGATTTGTAAAAAAATATTTTTTATTTTATGGGCCTGCACGTTTGATTTTTAATTAATTAGGGCGCTAATCATTTTTTTTTAAAATCAGGTTGCTCGTTGCCGGCAAGAAAGCATATATTCCACAACGAAAAGCAGAACGAGAGGTGCCTATATGGTCGCAGTTGCTATTCCCATTGACCAGCATCAGCATTTGGAGGGGGATTTGCAGATCCCTAAAGGGGCTAAAGGGTTAGTCCTTTTTGCCCATGGAAGCGGGAGCAGCCGGCATAGCCCGCGCAACCGCCATGTGGCGCACGTCTTGCAAAATGGCGGGATGGCGACCCTCCTGATCGATCTGCTTACTCCGGAGGAAGAGGAGGAGGATCAGATGACGGCCCGGTTGCGCTTTGATATCGGGCTGCTGACCGAACGGCTTTGCATCGTGACCGATTGGCTCTTGAAGGAGCCTGCAACTCGGAGCCTTTGCGTCGGCTATTTCGGCGCGAGCACTGGAGCTGCTGCAGCGCTTTCTGCCGCAGCGCGCAAAGGCAAGAAGGTCCAAGCAGTTGTTTCTCGCGGGGGAAGGCCCGATCTGGCAGGCCCTGATCTGCCTCAAGTCACAGCGCCGACCTTATTGATCGTGGGAGGGTTTGATACCCCTGTGATCGAGATGAACAAAGAAGCTCTTGAGCTGTTGCGATGCGAGAAGAAAATGGTCATTGTTCCAAGGGCAACCCATCTGTTCGAAGAACCGGGCGCATTAGACCAGGTTGCCCGCTTGGCATTGGAGTGGTTTGGTCAGAGACTGGTGAAATAAGCGAGGAGAAGCTCTTGGCATCTTTTGAGGCTGTCCTGATGGGTGATCTCATAGCCATGCGTATTTTCCACCGGAAAGCAGAGAAGGGCAGCTTTAGCGCTTTGGCCATAGCTATAGGGGATCGATGCGTCAGATCCATAGTTTGAAAAGACGGCGCATTGAGGATTGAACCGCAATTTTTTTCCAATCGTTACAAAATGATCGCAAGTTGTTTTATCGTAAGTGGAGACGGCATCTTGATAGACAATGATCGGATCGGGACTTAAAACCGTCTGGTATTCTTTGGCAACGGGGCCGACGTCGATAGCAATCGTGATATCGCCGGGAAGTGTCCGCGCTGCATAGCTGGCTCCGTGGGCGCCAAGCTCTTCTGCTGCTGTTAGAACGATGTAGAGGTCGTTTTTGAGTTTGCGTTTGAGCGTTTTGAGTTGTTTCACGGTTTCGATTGCGATGGCGATCGAAGCGCGATTGTCTAAAAAATAACCGGCGATGCAATCTCCAAATTGGTGGAGGCTGCGTCTAGAGCGCGCAATCACTGCGCGGGTTCCGGGATGGATGCCGGCTTTAGTTAGGTCTTTGAGGGTTTGTCGTGTTGTGATATGGACGCTTTCCCAGAAAGGGGCAAGGCCTTCTCCGCGGAATTCTTTAGGCATGATCCGGTGGGTATCGGCAGATTCTTTTGTGGTATGCATCGAGCCAAAAGAAAGGACTCCCGACAAGGTTTGATGATCTCCTAGAATATCTACAGGGCCTTGTCCAAAAGAGCCTGGATAGGAACCGCCTAAAGGATTGACGCGCAAAGAGCCGTCCTCGTTGATCTTTTTGACAATCATCGAGATCTCGTCCATGTGCACCATCAAGCGAATAGCGGGAGCTGCGCTATTGCTGCCATTGATTTTTCCTATCAAGTTTCCTGCGGGATCGACCCAGAGCTGATCGGTCAGCGGCTTGAGCTCTTTTGTGCAAAGCGTGCGCACTTCTTCTTCTTGTCCTGAAGGGCCGTAGGCGCTAATGAGTGATTGGAGCAAAGCAAGAGATGATGTTTTTGCCATAAGGTCCCAGGGGGATTAAGAGACTGTCTGCGAATTTGGTTTCTGTCGAGTTTTCGGTTCTTTTGAGCCGATTTTTCATCTTATAAAAGGCGGTGATTGAATTCAATTTCTGTTAGCTCTTCCGCGGAGTTTTTATATTTTCGATTGTGCAGCTTTTTACGGCAAAAACAGTATCCAAACCTAATGAGAGGTTCTTAATGAATCCTTAATATAAGTTCCGAGTTAAAATCTGTGTTTTTTTTTGTTTTTAAGTGGTTGTGGTTGTGTTGTTTGTTTGTCTATGTTTTCGAAGGTTTTTATTAATCGTTTCAATTTAATTTTGAGGTGGTTAGAATGGACTTAGGGGAAATAGAATCATTTGGAATCCTGGTGAAAAAATAGTATGGGAATCTATGCGTTCTATCCTCCTTTAATGAGGGTTTGTGTCCTTGTTAATTTTTATTAAATAATAGTTTGTAATAAAAGGTGAAAAATATGGACCTTTCAATTTCCCAGTGTGCTCCTGCCGTTTCTCCAGCGGTAAATGTGGAGAGCACCAATTCAGCTAAAAATATCTACGTTGAAGACAATGATGTTGTGCCAACAACAGACGTTGATACTTTAGAAAGTTCAGCAGTTGTCCCGGTCATTTTGTCTAGCGATGAGCCTGCGCAACCTGCGTTAGAAGCTCCAGCCTCAGAACCAGCTTTTCCAGCCCAAGGACCAGCTTTAACACCCCCAGGTCTAGTTCCTGCTTTAACAACAGCGGTTCCGACAAGACCTGCAACAGCAGCTCCTGCAGCTCCAGCTTTAACAACAGCGGTTCCGACAGAACCAGCAACAGCGGCCCCAGCAGCTCCAGCCGTAAGACCTGCAACAACAGTTCCAACACAACCGGCATTAAGCTCCGGATTGACGCTTGTCATTCCTACTAAGGCTTAAAGTCGGATTTCAAAACTTACGTCTTGTTTGATTTTAGCCGGCTCGACTGAGCCGGCTTTTGAAGTGTTTCTAACCGCCGCTTGACTTGGCTGTTGTCAGGCTGCCTTTTGCATTTCCTTCCGGCGGTTCTTGTTCTGTAAAGATGATCTTGTCTCCTTCGGCAGAAACGAGCCAATGCCCCCCTTTTCCGGGGTTGAGCAAGAGCTTTTCTGCAAGGGGGTCTTCGAGATATTGCTCGATGACTCGGCGCAAAGGTCTGGCTCCCATTTCAGGTTGGAAGCCTTTGGAGACGAGGAAGTCTTTGGCTTTTTCGTCGAGCACCAGAGAGATGTGTTTGCGAGCAAGGCGCATGCCGAACTTTTTGACTTCGAGCTCGATGACTTGGAAGAGGTGGGCCCGGTCGAGGGGTTTAAAGATCACGATCCCATCGAGGCGGTTGATGAACTCAGGTTTAAAGGCTTTTTTCACTGAGCTGTCGATCTTCTCTTGCATTCCTTTGTAGTCGAGCATCCCTTCTTGAACGCCGAATCCTACTTCGCTCGATTTGCGGATGAGATCGGCGCCGAGGTTGGATGTCATGATGACAATCGTATTGCGGAAGTCGATCTTGCGTCCGAAGGAGTCGGTGAGGCGTCCTTCTTCTAAGATCTGAAGCAAGATGTTCATCACATCAGGATGCGCTTTTTCAATCTCATCGAAGAGGACGACGCAATAAGGGCGCTGGCGGACTTGCTCTGTGAGCTGTCCTCCTTCTTCGTGGCCGACATAGCCCGGAGGGGAGCCTGTCATCCGGCTGATCGCAAATTTTTCCATATATTCAGACATATCGACTTGGATGAGAGCTTCTTCTCCGCCGAACATGTTGATGGCAAGTTGTTTTGCAAGCAGTGTTTTTCCGACGCCTGTCGGGCCCAGAAATAGGAAGGCGCCGATAGGGCGGTTGGGATCTTTAATGTCCGCTCTGCTGCGGCGGATCGCTCGGCATACAGTGCTGATGGCGTCGTCTTGGCCGATGAGATTGATTTTTAAGATCTCTTCCATTTTTAATACTTTTTCAGTTTCCCCTTCAGTTAGGCGCGTGAGGGGGATTCCCGTCTGTTTGGAAATGATCTGGGCAACATCTTCTTCATCGACGATGACTTGGTGTTCTTCTTTGTTGCTTTCCCATTCGCTGCGGATCTGTTGGAGGCGTTCGCGCAGGGTTTTTTCATTATCGCGCAGCTTGGCAGCTTTTTCATACTCTTGTTTTGAGATCGCCTCTTCCTTAGCAATGCGGACTTCTTCGATCTCCGCTTCATATTTTGTGATATCGTGAGGCTGGTGCATCATGGCGATGCGCGCTTTTGCTCCCGATTCATCGATCAGGTCGATCGCTTTATCTGGGAGGAACCGGCCTGTGATATAGCGGTCGGAGAGATAGACTGCCGACTTGACGGCGGCATCGGTATAGATACATTTGTGGTGATCTTCGTATTTGGGCTTAAGTCCCATGAGGATCGAGGTGGTTTCCTCTAGAGAAGGAGGAGCGACCATGATCTTTTGGAAGCGGCGTTCCAAAGCGGCGTCTTTTTCGATATGCTTGCGGTATTCATCAAGGGTTGTCGCGCCGATACATTGGATTTCCCCGCGCGAAAGGGCTGGTTTTAAAATATTCGATGCGTCGATGGCGCCTTCAGCTGCACCGGCGCCGACGATGGTGTGGATCTCGTCGATAAAAAGAAGGATGTTCCCATTCTTCTTGATCTCATCCATGACTGCTTTGATCCGCTCTTCAAACTGGCCGCGGTATTTTGTGCCTGCGATCATTAAAGTCAGGTCGAGGGAGATGAGCTTCTTTTTTGCTAGATGGTCGGGAACGTCGCCTTTAACGATTGCCTGGGCTAGCCCTTCGACGATCGCCGTTTTGCCGACTCCTGCCTCTCCGATGAGGACGGGATTGTTTTTGCGGCGGCGGCACAGGATCAAGATAAGCCGTTCTACTTCTTCTTTTCTTCCAATGACAGGATCGAGCTTCCCTTCACGGCAGAGTTCGGTCAAGTCGTGGCCATAAGCTTTGAGGGCTGGCATTTTTTCCGCGCCGCCCGTTTTGTCCTGCGACTTTGAGGATCCTGCCGTCGGTGTTGGACCAGAAACTCCCATGGGGGGAAGTTGGAGGTTGAATGTTTCGAGCTCTTTTAAGACTTCTTTGCGGATATCTTTGAGGTTGATGTTGAGGTTTTCGAGGACTTGCGCAGCGACGCCGTCGGTTTGGCGGAGCAAAGCGAGGAGGAGGTGTTCTGTTCCGACGTAGTTGTGGTTTAGGCTTGCGGCTTCTTCGTTGGCGAATTCAAAAACTTTTTTTACTTTTCCTGTGAGAGCGGGATCGCCATAGACTTGGATCTCAGGGCCAAAACCGACCAATCGCTCAACTTCTGCGCGGACGATTTCATAGTCCAGGTTGAAGTTCCTTAAGACATTAACGGCGATGCCTTGACCGAGCTTCAACAGCCCTAAAAGGACGTGTTCAGTTCCTAAGTAGTTATGGTTAAGTCGTTGAGCTTCTTTTTTTGCGAGCTTAATGACTTGCTTGGCACGATTGGTGAATTTATCAAACATATTACATCCTTCTAAAAGAGGTATCCCTTACCCGATTCTATGCGCTGTCTCTTTTTTTGGCAAATTTCTGTTTTGCCTTATTTTTGGAAATTGTTTATAAGGGACTCTTTTAAAATCTTAAGTTTTCTAATTATGATAGGGAAAAGATGAATACGGAGTTGTCTAGGACTAAAGAAGAGGGCTTAAGGGCGCGAGTTCCGATCAACGGGATTTTTGAGCATTATAAAGGAAAGCGGTATAAGGCGCTTGCTATCGCGCGCTCGTCGGAGGATTTGCAGCTTTGGGTCGTCTATCAGGCCTTGTACAACTGTCAGCGGTTTGGCGACCACGCCCTTTGGATCCGTCCATTAGAATTTTTTGTCGAGTCTGTCGAGGTGAACGGGCGCGAGGTTCCCCGCTTTCGACTGATTTCTGAAAGGCCATTGGATTAATTGCCATGTGGGAAGTGATTGACACGGGAGTAGGATCAGCCGCCCGCAATATGGAAATGGATGCAGAGCTTCTCGAGGAGGCGTCTGTAAAAAAACGCCCTCTTCTTCATTTTTATGATTGGGAGGGGGACTGCGCAACTTATGGGTATTTTGTAGATCCAGGAAACTATCTGAATCTAGAAGGGGTTTCTCGAAGAGGGCTTCAGTTGGCCCGCCGTCCTACTGGAGGGGGGATTGTTTTCCATATTTGGGACATGGCCTTTTCTGTTGTCGTTCCCTCTTCTTGCCCGGAATTTTCTTTCAATACCCTGGAGAATTATGCCTTTGTCAACCGCGCTGTCCTCGGCGCTGTCGGTGAATTTGTCCGTGGCCGCTCCGATCTTGTTTTAACAGCTGATGATTTTGTTTCGATGGATGCGCAGTGCCAGCATTTTTGCATGGCCAAACCGACGAAGTATGATGTGATTTTAGAGGGGAGGAAAATTGCCGGCGCTGCGCAGCGGAAGATCAAAGGGGGCTTTCTGCATCAGGGGACGATCTCCCTTGTGATGCCGCCGGAGGATTATTTGCGCGAGGTATTAAAAGAGGGATCTCAAGTGCTCGATGCAATGAAACTTTATACATTCCCGGTTTTAGGTCCGCGCGCATCGGCTCAAGAGATCTCGGAAGCGAAAAAATGTCTTAAGGTCCTTTTAACTACGCATTTAAATCAGCTCAGTTTACAATATGCAGGTTCTTAATAATTGAGAGATCTATGTCGAAGGAAAAACAAACTGCTATCCAGCCGACGAGGCAAGAAGATTATCCCGAATGGTACCAAGCTGTGATCAAAGCAAGCGATCTTGCGGAGCATTCCCCTGTCCGCGGATGCATGGTAATTAAGCCATGGGGGTATTCTCTTTGGGAAAATATCCAGCAGGTCCTTGATAAAATGTTTAAGGAGACTGGACATCAAAACGCTTATTTCCCTTTGTTCATTCCACTCAGTTTTTTGGAGAAAGAGGCAGCGCATATCGAGGGATTTGCCAAAGAGTGTGCCGTCGTAACCCATCACCGTTTGGAAAAAGGCCCCGAAGGGGGGTTGATTCCTGCTGGACCGTTGGAAGAGCCTTTGATCGTCCGGCCGACATCGGAGACGATTATCGGAGCGATGTTCTCCAAATGGGTCGAATCGTACCGGGACCTTCCGTTGTTGATCAATCAGTGGGCCAATGTTGTGCGCTGGGAGATGAGGACGCGGATGTTCCTGCGGACGGCAGAGTTCCTTTGGCAAGAGGGGCATACGGCGCATGAGACGGAGCAGCAGGCTAGGGAGGAGACGGAGCGGATGCTGAAAGTCTATGAGCATTTTGTTCAGCATTATCTCGCTATTCCTGTGGTCGTAGGAGAGAAAGTCCCTTCGGAGCGGTTCCCGGGAGCTGTTGCAACTTACACGATTGAAATGATGATGCAAGATAGGAAGGCCCTGCAAGGAGGGACATCCCATTTTCTCGGACAGAACTTTGCTAAATCTTCCGATATTAAGTTCCGCGATCGGGAGGGTGAAACGCAATTTGCTTGGACGACCTCATGGGGAATGACGACGCGGCTCATCGGCGCGATGGTCATGACCCACAGTGATGATGATGGCCTTGTCCTCCCGCCTCGGATCGCTTCTGCCCATATCGTTCTGCTTCCCGTTATTCATAAGGAGGAGTCGAAAGCTTCGGTTCTCTCTTATTGCCATGCTCTGGCAGGGCAGCTTCGCCATTTAACTTACCACGGCAGGCCGCTGACAGTGATTGTTGATGAAAGGGAGATGAGGGGAGGGGATAAGACCTGGTCCTGGATTAAGAAGGGAGTTCCTGTCCGCATTGAGATTGGACCTAGGGATATTGCTTCAGATAAGTTGCCTTTGGCCCGCAGGGACCGTCCTCACCGGGATATTTTGGGGATCTCCCAGCAAGAACTGCTTCAGACTGTGCTCCAGATTTTAGATGAGATGCAAGAAGGACTTTTCCAGAAGGCGCTTGATTTGCGCCAGGCCCATACCAAGAGGATCGATACAAAAGAGGAGTTTTATTCCTTTTTCACACCCAAAAATCAGGAGAACCCTGAAATTCATGGAGGCTTTGCGTTGGCCCATTGGTGTGGAGATCCGGAGGTAGAGGAGCAGATCAAAAAGGATTTAAGTGTGACTGTCCGCTGCATCCCATTGGATGCTCCTGCTGAAGAGGGGAAATGCCCGATCAGCGGAAAGCCGAGCGAGCGAAGAGTCATTTATGCAAAAGCTTATTGAGGATGTTAAGTTATGCTTAGTTTTTTTCGAAAGCATCAGCGCTTCTTTTTCATTGTAGTCACATCAGTTGTAGTTGTCTCGTTCTGTTTTTTTGGTACTTTGGGGTCGCAGTCCCGGGTCCAGGAACTTCCCGACAGGGCTGTTGTCAAAGCGGTCGATGGATCTGAGATCATGCAAAGGGATTTAGCAACGTTATGCCGCATGATCGGAAGCTCCCCTCTAGACAGGCACGGCATGGAAAGAGGAATCCCTCCCAATTTGCTCAACGACAGCGTGATTGAAAAGGAGTTGATTGCTTCAGGGATGGCCATGCTCCTCGCAAGGCATTACTTTGAAGAGCTTAGGCCTGATCTCGAAACACGCCTTGCCCGGATTAAAAGCTATCGCCCTTATGCCCATGCGCAGTATCCGCATATCGGCGCCGAAGCGATCTGGCGCCAGTTTCTTCCTAGCTTGACAGAGCATTTAAACGTGCTCCGTATGAAGTCTGACCAGTTGACCTTTGAAACGCTCAGCATCCTCTTCCAGCTTTATTTGGACCAAGCGATGCTTCCCGCTGATTTTCTCAAGCAGATCTTGACCAACCAGCTGGCACAGCAAGGGCTTCCTCAAGATCCTATTTTGGCCCATTCCGATTTATCTCTTTTTGGCTTCCATAGTTTGGAGGACTGGTTCGGCCCTCGGTTTGTCGAGCTCGCCGGTCAGTTTATCATGAACGCAGCGCGCTTTGCCGATCAGCACGGATATCAGGTTTCAAATGAAGCGGTCCGCACCGAACTTTATCAGAATATCGTTAATGGGTATCGGGAAGTTTCCCGCCAAGATAAGGTCGAGGGTGAGGCCGTGGTCGCTTATTATCAGAGAAAAATGCATGAATGGGGGATTGATGAGCGGCAGATGCTTTCGAGCTGGCGCCAGGTGATGTTGTTCCGCCGCCTTTTTCAGGATGTCGGCAACAGTGTTTTTCTCGATCCGCTTCCCTTCGAACAGTTTCATCGCTATACAAAACAAGCCGTTAAAGCCGATCTGTATGAGCTCCCTTCCCACTTGCGTTTAAGAGACCTATTCGATGTTTTTAAGTTGCAGGTCTATCTTGAAGCAGTTTCTTCAGAGCATGCGCGCCATAAGAACCTCCTCTCCCTTCCTCAGCAATTAGCCTCTTTGGACGAGATCGAGAAAAGGTCCCCTGAATTGGTCGAACGGACAATTGAAGTGGAGTATGCTCAGGTTAGCAAAGAGCAGCTCGCTCGGGAGATCAGTTTAAAGGAGACGTGGAATTGGGAGGTCCAAGATGCTTCTTGGAACTTGCTCAACAAACAATTCCCGAAGCTTTTTTCATCGCCTGCCCAGTCTGTCTCGGAAAGGCATCGCGCCTTAGATAAGTTAGACGCTAAAGAGAGGTTGAAAGTCGATGCATATGCCCAACAGTGTATGATCGATCAACAGCCGGAAAGGATCGCCGCAGCTCTGGACCGATCTGCGATGCGTCAGCAGAAGTTCGGCTTAAGGGGAGCCGGCCTGCTAGGACCGTTTCACCAGATCAACAACCAGCAGCAGTTGATCGATTTGCTCCGTGCAGCCCCAATTCGAGGCCAAGAGGCTTTCGCTGAGCAAAAAAAAGTGGAACAGAGCCTTTATCTCTATTCAGAAGACCAGCAGACGTTTTATCGGATTGCCGTCTTAGATAGAAGCGAGGAAAGGACTTTGCTCAGTTTTGCCCAAGTGCAGCGGGATGGTACGCTGGACCGGATATTGGACAAACGTTTAGAAGAGGCTTATCCCGATATTCGACGGAAGCATGCTGCGCAATTCCAGAAAACGGATGGGACGTGGAAGCCTTACATGGAAGTCAGAGAGAAAGTCGGAAGGGTCGTTTTTGCCGATTTGCTCAAAGCGATCGAAGAGTCTAATCACTCCTTAGCGCAGGCTTTGTCCTTAAATGAAACGGAGCTGCCTTCTGCATTCTATGCACAAAATCGTTTATACCGCTTCATGAACCAAGTCAAGGGCCAAATCGAGGCCAATGCTGAAGACCGGCAATGGGTAAGAGAGGATTCAGAAGCGGCAGCGAGCTTAAGTGATCAATGGAAGCTTGTGAAAAAATGCCAGAGGATAGAAAGAAGCAGCGACTTCAATTTTGCCAAGGAGCAGATGTTTACAATTCCTGTTGGAGGGTGGTCTCCTGTCGATATCGGACAATCGGGGGCTTTGGCTTTCTATCGGGTGCTCCATGTCGAAGAACCTTCAGACAGACCTGTTGCTGAGACGGTCCAGGGACATCAAATGCTCTCTCTGGATGCGCAACGCGATTTCTTCCTTGGACTGCTTAAGCAGATCGAAGAGAAGCAAGCGATTCGGCTGACCGCTTTTTCAGGAGATGAGGCTTGATGCTGCTCGATACATTGGAGGCGATGCCTGCATTGGCCCCCCTTGATTGTTTTGCTTTGAACGTTTCAGGGCGTTTTTCCAAGAGCCCAGGGATAGGCAAGCCGCTTAAATCAAGTTTTTTTCTTCCTGACACATCAAAGCTCCTTGGAGCCGAGGCTTTTGCCGATGTGGCCTTTTGCTGGAATGAAGAGGAGTTGATTGTTGAAGCGACAGTCCATCAGGCTTTTGAAGAGTCCTGCTATCCCCGCTTCACAGAAGGGGATGCCTTGGAGGTGTTCATCGATACGCGCGATTTGAAAAATACGGGGTTTGCGACCCGGTTCTGTCATCATTTTGTCGTTTTACCTCAAGAGGTCCAAGGGATTCGCGCTCTGGAAGTCACACGCTTTCGCACAGAAGACTCCCACCCTCTTTGCGATCCGTCAGAACTTCGCGTCGAAGCTGAATTTGAGAAAAAGTCCTATTGGTTGCGCGTTTGCATTCCAACTTCCTGCCTGCATGGCTATGACCCTGATCATTTTGATCGGTTGGGATTCACATACCGCCTTTCCCGTCCTCATGCGGAGCCCCAGTATTTTGCGATCCGATCGACCGATTGGGCCATCGAGCAGCATCCGCGCCTTTGGGCGAGCTTAAAATTGTTCAGAAAGTGATAAAAGGTTTTTCATGTCGAAGTTTACAGAGACCCATGAGTGGATTGAAGAGGAGAAGGGGATCGGAACTGTCGGCATCACCCGGTATGCTCAGAAGGAGCTTGGCGAGGTGGTGTACGCAGAACTTCCTCATATTGGCAAGCATGTCAAAGCGGGCGAGGAAGCTGCTGTTCTTGAATCAACAAAAGCCGCAGCCGATATCTACTCTCCTGTGTCCGGAGAGGTAATCGAAGTCAATGAAAAGGTTATCCCGGAGATCAATCGCGCACCGGAAACAACAGGATGGTTGTTCAAAGTCAAGCTGTCTAGCCTGCCGGAACTTGAGTCCTTGCTTTCAAAAGAGGAATATCACAAACTAATCTTTTGAGGAAATTGCAAAACTCCGATTTCGCGCTAAATTCGCGCTTTTTGCAACCCCCCTCTTTTGATACTCGGGAAGGAGCATGGGATTAGATCATCGTTTCGGGCAAGCCCCACAAAAGTCTGGCCGGATGAAATGGCTGGCCTTGGTTCTTGTGATTTCGACAGGATTTTTTTTTCGTAAAGGGATCATCCTTCTTGGCGTCAAAGCGGCATTAAGTAGTGCTATTGGCAGCGGGACTGGCGTCGAATGGAGTTATGAGAAGATCGGCTGGAATCTAAATTCTCTTGAGATCATTGGATTCGAGTGGAAAAAAGCGGAGAAGCAGGTCCGGATCGATTCCTGCCAGGCTCAGCTCAAGTTCGATTGGCTTCATGCCAAAATTTTAGCCCATGTGTCGATTGAACATCCACAGGTCCTTTTAGCTTCGGGGGCTGCTTCAGAAGACAGCGCTCTTTTCTTTCCTCCTCTTTTTTCCCATCCAAGACTTGCTGTTCGCTGGCAGATGGAGCATGGCGTTTTGCAGTTTCCGCCCTCCTTGCCGATCAGCCGCCTTT
Organism: uncultured bacterium; assembly: GCA_964516795.1. Lineage (GTDB taxonomy): Bacteria > Chlamydiota > Chlamydiia > Chlamydiales > Rhabdochlamydiaceae > Acherontichlamydia. The sequence goes on along the minus strand of CAZEYJ010000078.1, from coordinate 4,425 downwards.
TTTTCTCCTTTACCGGCGCCGATGAATCAGACCAGCTTGGAACGCTCACGCTTTCCTACGAGCCTAACTCAATAGCAGAGCCTCTTCTGACTGCCGCCTTCTTTAAGCAAGGGGGGAATTTGGGCTATCGGTTCCATGTTGTTGAGCGGGACTGCGGACAGATCGTCCCTCTGCTTCCATTTCTTTCATCAGATCCCTCGTTGCATTGGAAAGATGCCGAAGGGAAGATTGCCATCGATGGACAGGGGGCTCTAGGCCCACGCCTGGAACTTCTCGATTTTCAGTGCATGGTCAGAGGAGACAATCTGAGCTTGTGCCGCGGGCAGCAAGGGCAGCCTAGCTTGATCGGTAAAAGACAGTTTGGCGCAGCTAACCTAGAAGCTGAGGTCAGCTACCACCCGACGGGAGAAAAAAAAGGTTTTTGGGAAGAGCTGGTAGCCAAGGTTGAGGCTCAAGGGGGCAATTGGACTGTAGTCGGAGCTGAGGGGAGATCCGACTTTTCATTAGAGCAGGTCGATTTGAAGTGTTTGCTTGTCCCTTATGCAGACCCCGAGATCGAGATGAAGGGGAGTTTTGTCTACCAAGGCAAACGGGGGCCTTTCCATCTATCCGGCAAAGGGGGAGTGCAGCTCGATGGGCGTTACTGGATGCAGACCCATGTCGCGATGGGCTCGGAAGAGCAGGGAGCCGACGGGGTGATCTCATTGTGCCAGCCTCAAGAGGGGAGCCATGTGCTGCATGTCGAGCTTGAGCGTGCAGACGCCGATTATGTCAATGGGATGATCCAGATGGCGGGAGGACAGGCTCCGGAGCTTTCCTACAACGGAGGAACTCTTCGAGGAAAAATGCTTGTTGAGTTCTTCCAGGGCCGATGCGTCCGGTTGACTTTCGATGAGATCGCTGCCCAGAACGTTGCGGTTGATGTTCCGGAGAAAAAAATGAATTTTTCTGCGCAGATGTTCAATGGCAGCGCAGATTTAATGAGGCTTGACGGAGGGCATTGGCAGATTGAAACGGGAGCGCTTGCCCTTCATGGAGGAGAGTGCCGGATCAAGGGGAAGAGCGGGCTTCATCTTTCCGGGATCGAAGGGGATCTGTCGATCATTGCCGACGAACTGCAGCCATCGACGTTAATTGCCCAGGTTGGCGGTCTGAAGGGAAGGATCAATATCCACGGAACGCAGGCGGAACAACTTCTGGATACCCATTGGGAAGGCAATGCCTCCACGCTTTTAGGCATTCCGATGCAAGCGGCCGGTTTTACCTCTTGCTATTTAGACGGCGCCCTTGTGAAGAGTTCCGATGGGTGGGACTGGATAGGGGAGTGCGGCATAGGCGCAGAGGTGATCCAGTGGGGATTCCACGCCTTAGGCCCCACTTCGTTTGCAGAGCTTGATCATCAAGGGGCATTTTGGACCGTCTCAGAAGGTTGGGTCCGTTCAGAAAAGCTGACAGAGGCAACCTATGCGCCGTTTCTCCAATCCCTTTTGCCCGATGGCAGCTTAAAAGGGGAGATCGATCTTTTCGGCACATTCAAAGATCTCCGTTGGAATTGTTCTATCCAGGGAGACAACCTCCGCTTTGAGCACCCTCAGTTTGCGCTGACAATTCCACAGCTCGGAAAGAAAGACCCTCTTTTGCTTGACACGGAAGGACGTGCAGTGTTTTGTTACGACCTCAATACGCGCCAGCTGATGGGAGAGATCCCGGTCCAAGAAGGAAAGCTCAGCTACAAAAAATCGCCTATCTGCTTAAACAGCCTTAATGGAACCGTCCAGATTCAAGATGCCCTTGTCCATGATCCCGATCTGAATGCCGTTTGCCATCAGTTGACAATCGGCGCAGATCTTTCCAATCTCCACATTCCTTTAAGCGACCAGACCTGTTTTTCAGATCTTAGCTGTTCCCTCCACTATGATGCGCACCGCAATCAAATGCGCATCGAGAAAGGCCAAGGGAAATGGACGTTGGCCGATGGAAAGCAATACCGCGTCCAGCTTGACCACTTGGAGGTTGAGTTGGAGCGCTCAGTTCGATTTGACATCAGGCTTCTCGATACAAAAAAAGAGATCGGACGGTTTAACGGCCAGCTGGGGCAAAACCCTTTTTTGGGATGGGATTTGGATTTTGATCGGGAGTCGACCCATTTTTATGGGACGAAACTCCAGATGGGCAAGGTCGTTTTCCGGGAAGATGGAACTCTCCTCTTCTTCGAGATGCATCCGATCATTAAAATCCAAGATCTGCAAAAACAGCTTAAATTCATTTTCTCTTCCGGCTTATTTGCTTCAGCTTCTTTTGACGAGCAAGATCTAGAGCAGTTACAGCTTGCCGGCGCGCTCGATGCAGAAGTGAAGTGGGAAGACCAGGTCCTGCATTTCAAAGCGCAAGGGCGCGATGTGCTCTTCAAAGGTCAGAAGATCGAAGAGTTTAAATTGATCGGGAAAAAGGAAGGGGAGCGGTGGATCATTGACAAGGTTCAAGCTGATCGCCTCAATGGCAAAGCCCGCTTGGACATTGACGGAAAAAAACTCTCCTTTTCCCATGTTGAAGGGAGTTGGAACCAGCTGTTCTGGAAGGGAAGCGGCGTCTATTCCCATGCGGAGAAGCAGGCGGCTGTTGTGATCGATTCTTTGCAAGGGGAGCTGCGCGCCTTGGCTGACCTAGCCCCTCAGTTAGCGCTTAAGCTCCAAGGGACATTTGCAGTCAGCGCACGGGCGAAGTGGGACCTTGCCTCGGAAGCGGTCCAAGGAGAGTGCACCGCAGTTTTAGATCTTCTGCAGCCCATTGCCCTGCGGATCAAGCAAGACGCTCCCTTATCCTTCAGCTATGTTGCAGGCCAAGGGCTGCAGCTCCAAGGGATGGAACCTAAGTTGTTTGCCAAAAATACGATGCAATACCTTGGCACGCTGCACGCCGATGCGCTTGTTCAAGAGGACCAGTGGGACCTGCACAAACTCCAGTTTTCCTTTTCTCCCGAGTGCATCCAAAGAGGGATCGAGGCCAAACTCCTTTCAGCAGATTGGAAGAGCCTTTATTATGAATCTTATCTAGAAGGCAAGGGGGACCTGCATGGCGCCGCCGATCATCTGGTCTTTAAAGGGACCCTTCGCGACGGCCGGTATGGGCTGAAGGATTCGATCTATCCTTTAGAGAACATACAGATTGATTATGAGAATGCCCGCCTCCAGTGTCAGTTCAAAACGGTGTTGAACCAGCAGCCTTTATTGGGAAAGCTCCGCGTCGATTTGCAAGGGGCCCCTTTCGGATCGCTTCAGATTTCCGACAAGGAACATCCGAAGGGGATTGAAGCGGTCTTCCGGTCCAATGGGACAAAATTGTGCTGGGACAGCATCGAGGGAATTGCTTGCGGGATCGATGTCCAGCTCAAAGCGGCAAAAAACGCCTCCCTTCCGCAAGCTACCGTGATGAATGGAACGATTAAGATCGACGGATCGCGCCTCGACGCCTTTTTCTCAAAAGAGATGCAGGAGAAGTTCAAAAGCCTCAAGCTGGGCAAAGGCTATGAGTTCCAAGGAGATCTCGTCTTATGGCAAGACCCCAAGAAAGGATTCCAGGTGATCGGCCAGCTCTTAGGGCGCCAATTTGAACTCCTCGGCTACCAATTTGACCGCTTGCGCGCGCAGATCGAAGCAACGCCTGAGCAGATCCAGGTCTCTAAGCTCGCCATCGATGATGAGGCGGGCAGCTTCCAGATGAAGAAGATCGCCATCGACCGCCGTCCTACCGATCATCAGTGGTCGTTCTATATTCCGCTCTTGCAAGTCAAAGACCTTCAGCCAAGTCTAATGAAGAAGATCGACAATCCCAGCGCGACCATTAAACCCCTTATGATACGCAATCTCAGTTTAACGGAGGTCCGCGGCAATCTGAGCGACGCGCGTGGATGGACGGGAGAAGGTCATTTGAATTTTACAAATGCCTTCAAAAAGGAATCGACAATTTTTGAAACGCCGATCGAGATGATCAAGAATTTTGGGTTGGACCCGGGACTGCTCACTCCCATCCAAGGAGAGATCGACCTTGAGCTGCGCGGCGATAAATTTTATCTGGTCAACATGAAAAACGTTTTCAGCGAAGCCAAGCGCTCCCAATTTTTTCTCTCTCCGGCAGATCAGACTTCCTATATCGATCTCAATGGAAATATCCACATCGATATTTTGATGCGCCAGGACGTCGTGCTCAAGCTGACAGAAGCCTTTACACTGATCGTCAGAGGAACGCTTGATAAGCCCCGTTACGGGTTGCGGTGATGCGCGCTTTGTTAAACCAAGCGCTGAAAGTGATCTATCCTCCTCTGTGCATCTCTTGCCAGCTTCCGTCAGATCACCTTCGCCAGCTCTTTTGCCCTTCCTGTTTAGAGCATCTCAACCTCATCGATCCGCAGCGCCGCTGCCGCCGCTG
>CAZEYJ010000077.1:0-2346 GCA_964516795.1 uncultured bacterium | reverse complement strand
GGTATCTGGGAAATCGCTGTTTTGATTCGTATGAACATATTCTGGATAGTTGTTGCGATGCTTGGAACTCTTTCTGCTCAACTATCGGTGCTGTGCGTCAATTGTGTACGAGAGAATGGGCAACGGCTAAAAGTTATTTTTGATAAATGGTATAAGATTGTAGTCACCGAATGCCGAGTATTACAAGAAGGCTCTCGAGGATCCTCAACTTGATTTAGGACATACACCCAGGATGAATCAGCAGCGGGGTGTTGGAATTGCTTTGGTTGAATATGTGCTGGCACTTGGCCCTTTTTTTACCCATAGAATACTCCAGGTTGAGTCAAAAAATCTGCCACAGATTTGTCTATATATTCAAAAATTCGTTTTAATGCTCGGCCACCTGCGCAGCACACCTGCAAAGTCACATAAAAATTTGAATTACTGTACAATGCTCGCTGCTTAACTCAATTCAAGGAAGCAGAATGCAGCTTTTCGAATGTCTCCAAAGTATCCCGGATCCCCGCAAAAAGCGTGGAGTTCGCCACCCGTTTCAACCTGTGTTAAAGTTCGTCCTATTGGGATTTACCTGTCGACTTGTCGCCATTGAACACATGGTCTCTTTCTTCAAGCCCATCTGGACCCAACTTAAAGGGGCTTTAGGGTTTAATCGTCCCGAGCCACCAGATCCTACCACTATTCGCCGTATGCTCAATGGTCTCAAGCCAGAGCAACTGCAGCAAGCTTTTGAGCAGTGGGTCAGTGAATTGATCGGCAACCAGACATTTATGGCTTCTGTGGATGGAAAGGCGATGAGAAACGTGAAGGGAGAAAACGGATTGGCCCTCATGCTGGTCAATGTTTTTGCTCACGATCTGAAACTGGCCCTTGCTGAATACGCGATCAAGGCGAAAGAGGGAGAACCGACTGTTTTGAAGGAAGCATTGTCTCAACTCTTTAAGCAGTACCCGGGGCTCAAGATTCTTGTTGGTGATGCAGCGTTTGCTGGGAGAGAGTTGAATGAAGCGATTATCTCATTGGGTCGAGATTACATAGCTCAGATCAAGGAAAACCAGCCAAAGATGAAGAAATTATTGGAGGAAGTGATCTAGGAGCGATGTTGATAGGGCAATTAGCAAAATTCCCTGGGCTGAAGCAAATCGCCTGCGTTCGGAAACGTATCTACCATAGAGGGCAACTTACGGCAGAAGAGATACGATATCACGTCACTTCGGCTAGCAGGCGGAAGTTACCTCCTAAAAAGTTTCTATGGGGCATCCGAAACCACTGGCAAATCGAAAACACGTTGCATCATGTGAAGGACCGAAGCTGGAATGAAGACAAGATGTATAGCAAGGTGCCCGAACAAGGGTGGGTGTTGGGAAAGTTGAGGAACCAAGCCCTAAACATAGTGAGAACGTTGGCTAAGAAACTGAAGTGGAAAGAAGAAAGTATGCCGAAATGGAGTGCTCAATTGCTGAGTAGGCCTAAGCGGACCCTAGCACTGATGAGGAGTTTATGAGACGACTTTGCAGGTGTCCTGACTACATTCCATTTTGACGCGCGTACGATCTAAGCTGTCTTTCTAAATTTCTCCTCTTTCAGAAAAAACCTTTCTGTAGCATGCTTTCTTTTTAAATTGTAGGAATTCCACTGAGATTTTTAGGAGAACAGGAGGTGGCAATGAAACGTTGTTTAATGAGCTTAATGTTAAGTTTCTGTTGCCTTTTACAGAGCGCATTCGCAAAAGAAAGTTCTGTTAGTGCCGCATACTTGGGGTCGAGAGAAGGAGATCCTGCAAGCTTAGTCGAAAATGTCAGCACCATTCATGGCGATTATACGGAGGTTGAAGTTGACCTTACAGTCTCTTCTCCAGACTCGCTAGTTCTATCTAGATTCTATAGCAGTAGAGATTCAGTCCAAACAGCTAATTTTGGCGGATGGCGGTTCAATCCACACTGTTTTCTCTCTATTCAAAAGGATCCAAAGGGCAAGTCTTATACGACCTCTGAAGGAAAGTTTGAACGGGCGTACGTCTATGTCGGTAATCCTGATGGAACAATTCTAACATACGTCGGCTGGCAAAACACTACAAACCCTTCAAAGAAATCCTTATTTAAGATTGATCCGGAAGGGGAAGTGGCAGGAATAGCAAATACAGCCAAGGGGACTATTAGTTGCTGGACAAACCTGAAAAATAATGAACTCTATTTCGATCCCCAAACGAATAGCTTCGAGCTGCTTCTCTGCTCAGAAGGAAAGCGTTCTTATAGCAAGCACCCTTCTCTCGATGTCTATTTTATCACGCAAGAAGTCCTTCCAAGCGGTAATAAGGTTTTCTATGAGTTCGATGAAAAGGGGCAGCTT
>CAZEYJ010000076.1:0-4803 GCA_964516795.1 uncultured bacterium | reverse complement strand
TCGTGGGGCGCCCCAACGTCGGAAAATCAGCCCTTTTTAACCGGATCTGCAAGCAGCGCATCGCGATCGTCGATGAGGCTGAAGGGGTTACGCGTGATAGGCTCTATGCTGATGCCGACTTTTTTAACCGCCCTTTTGAAGTAATCGACACAGGGGGGATCAATCCTAATTCCGATGTCGCCTTCCAGGAAGAGATCCGCAGGCAGACGGAGATTGCGATCATTGAGGCGGACGTCATCGTGATGGTCGTCGATGGGACGATCGGTGTGACAGTCCTCGATGAGTTTGTCGCTAGGCTTTTGCTGCGCACAGGAAAGCGGGTTGTCTTGGCAGTGAATAAAATTGACGCGCTTTCGAAAATGGACCTGGTCTATCCCTTCTATGCTCTGGGGATCTCTCGTGTCGTCGCCGTTTCTGCCACTCAGGGCTTTCAGATCGCAGAACTTCTCGAAGAGTCGTTTGAAGGGGTTGAGTTTCCCCAAGAAGAGCCGGTGGAGGACAAGCCGATCAGCGTCGCCATCATTGGCCGGCCCAATGTCGGTAAATCAACCCTCGTCAATTACCTGCTCGATGAGCAGCGTTGCGTTGTCAGTCCGATCGCAGGAACGACGCGCGATAGCATCGACGTTGAGATCACCGTCGACGGCAAGCCGTTTACACTGATCGATACAGCGGGGATCCGGCGGAAAAAAGCAGAGCATGAAGTGGTCGACAAGTTTGCCTGCATCCGAACAGAGCGCGCGATGGATCGCGCCGATATCTGCGTCCTCATGCTGGATGCAGAGCGGGGGATGACCAACCAAGACAAGCGGATCGCCCATCAGATCGAAGAGCTTGGCAAAGGGTGCGTCATTTTGTTCAATAAGTGGGATACAGTGAAAGGGTTCCGGATGGAGCATTGCTTAAAAAGCATGCACATCGATGTTCCGTTTTTGGCCCATTGCCCGACCTTGTTCGTCTCGGCGCAGACGGGGCGCCATTTAGAAAAGCTCTTCCCTCATATTGCAGAAGTCTATGAGCAGCAAAACCGGCGGATCACCACAGGCCAGCTCAACAAGTTTGTTGAAAAAGTGGTCCAACGCTACCATCCTCCGATGATCGATGGCAAGCGGCTTAGGATCTACTACATGGCCCAAGTCGATGTCCAGCCGCCCCGCTTTGTGATGTTTGTCAATAATCCCGAGCTGATGGTTGAGACTTATACCAAGTATATGATCAACCAGTTCCGCGAGACGTATGGTTTTAGCGGCGCTCCGATCAAATTCTTCCTTAAAGGGCGCAAGACAAAAGAATCGCCCGAATCTTTAGACAAATCGCTGCAGCGGGAATCTGTTGCAGAGGAGGCTGAAGAGATCGGCGAGATCATCTTCGAAGAGGACTTGACCGAAGCAGAGATGGCAAGCCTCGATTCCTCTTATTTCAATTAAACGCGATGTGCATCCATATACAAGGGTTGTTGTGCAGCTGGATCGCCGTTGTGGGCGGCAGAAGCGTGACGGCATAAGGGATGGCGGCGAGCTTGTTGCTGCTTAAGCTCAGACTTTTTAAGCGCGTCAGGTTGCCCAGGGTATCCGGGACCGTTTCAAGTTGGTTTTCAGACAAGGAGAGGGCGATCAGATTGGTGAGGTTGCCGATCGATTCGGGAATGGAATCTAGATCATTCTCATGAAGATAGAGTTCAGTCAACCGGGTGAGATTGCCGATTGACCCGGGAAGAAAGGTCAGCTTGTTAGTGGACAGGGAGAGCCATGTCAGCTGTGTCAGATTGCCTATGGTATCGGGAAGCGCTGCAAGCTGATTGTCGTAAAGGGAAAGGGTGGTGAGCTGAGTCAGATTGCCGATCGCATAGGGAATGTAAGAGAGATTGGCATGATATAAGTTGAGCTCGTTCAGCCTGGCAAAATGGTAGATTTCGCAAGGGAGGACTTTTAGGTCGAGCTGTTTAAGGTGCAAGTTCACGACCAGACCGATCTGCTCTGCATGCTGTGGAGCATGTAACCATTCGCGGATAGCCTCGCACGAAACTGGACTTTGCTCATTGGGGAAATGGAATTGGGGCCGGATTTCAGCCCATAACTTTTCGAGAGAGGCGTTGAATTCTGTCTGAATATGGAGATAAGCTTGGGGCCTCAATATCACATCGCTTTTTCGGATAGGCGGTCCAATATGATTGAACATGAGGCTCAAATGGAAAAATTGGGCAAAATAATCAGGATGCCGGCTCGGGATATACCCATCATCCGATGAGCTCAAGGAAAGGGGAAGGTCGATCATCGCATCGGCGCATAGGGCCTGCTCTAAAGAGGCTTCCGTTTGGGTGATGAGCGGCTTGAGTTCAGGGTAGTTCACGATTTTCAGCTGCGTCCAAAAGAGTTTGAGGACGCAATCATCTGCCGCGCTGCGCCATGTTGAGGAAACGAGACGGATTGCGCAGAAGGTGGTGATATCTTCCGGCTGCCCCGATCCCGTGGCGTATTCAAAAATATGAAATAAGATCTCATTGGGCAGGCATGCGATCGAATTGGCAGAGCGAGCTTCCTCTTTTTCTTCAGAACGAGAAAGTCTCATGGGCGATGAACAGAGAGATGTGATTAGACCAGCCATCAGACACCTCCAAGATAGAGATTCTTGAGATTTGACTGTGTGTTTAGAAAGATTAAAATTGAGAATGCCTAAATCACCGATCAGTTGTCAACGGCTTTACGGAACAGGGTCGTATTTGATCAGCTTGCCGTTCTCTTCGATCGTCTGATAGACCCAGTCGGCGCTGTTTTCCCGCTGTAGCCGATCGCATCCCAGCGCAAATCCTGTGAAGAATCCATACTTGCGCATGGCAAGGAGCATGTATTGGGAGGAGGAGGGGCGGAAGTGGCTCCGAGGCCCATCGACAGGAGAGAGGACGTTTTGGTGAAAAAGGATGATCTGTTCCGCTGCTTTGACAAAGAGGGAGCGCTGTTGCGGAGCTTCTGCGGGAGTTTGAGAAGGGTAGCTGAGGTCGGCGTCTTTTCCCCACGGCTCGAAGTAGCCGGGCCTGGCCTGGAGGGCTGCAGAAAAAAGGCAGAGGGCGAGCAGCAGTTTAAAACGCATAGTTGAGCCTCAAGATCGGAAACAGGCGGTGCTGGTTCATCATCGGGGTGGCCAGCCGCTCATAGAGCCGCTCGTTGTAGTATTTCGCCTCAAGGCCCGCTCCGAAAATCCCTCCAAAATACCATCCCATTTCAAAACTTGTGCAGATAATTCCTGCGGCGACGTGGTCATGGATAAAAAAATTGACCGCAGCTGCGATAAAAAGGCCATTGAGCAAAAAAGCCGTGATCGCTGATTGGGTCTGTCCGAGGTAGAGATAGCCGCTCCCGGGAATAAAAGCGTTGAAGAGCTGGGCTTGAGACACCGACTTTTTTTGCTCAGCGTAGTCGTTTAAGAAGGTGTCGAGGTAGGAGGAGTCGGGCACCGCTTCGGCAAAGTAATGGATCTGGGGAAAATTGGCATCGATGAGGGCTGTCGACAAGGAGAGCTGGGGGGCTTCTTCAGGGTTGAGCTGGTAGATGATTTGGAGCGTCCGTTCTGCTTGCGCCTCATCGCCGACCTGAAGGTAGCTATCGTAAAGGATGGTGAGCAAATCGTTGCAGGCGGGGAACGAGGTCTCGATCCGTTTGAGGCCGCTTGTGTTGAACGTATCGATCACATCTGTGTATTTGCGCCCGATGTAGTAGCATAAAAGGACCTCATATTGCACTTCGAGGCGGCGCTCTTTTTCTGTTTGAGGCAAAAGGATTTCAGCGCGCTTGAATGCTGTGATCGCTTGATAGAGGTCGAGCTGGCGGGCAAAGGTGATCCCGATCAGGTATTCTTTTCCCCAATTTGTGTCTATCTCTTCTTCAGACAAGGGAGGAAAAGGAGCAGGCAGCGACTGGAGGTAGCGGTCCTGAACAGCGTAGTTGATGCTTGGCTCGATCTGGTCGGGGACGCGGTGGCAGGAATTGGAGATGCCTAAGGCGAGCAGCGATAAACAGAGGACAAGATAGCGGCGCATAGAGAAACTCCCAATTAAAACTCCCAAGTTGCCACCCCAGAATTCCTGTAAAACTTTTTAAGCTAACAATCACAAAATGATAGAAATGATTTAATGATAGAAACGATAAAAAAAGTGTCGAAAATATAAGTGAATTCTTATCGTTCAAATCATTACATCGTTCCTATCATTATTTTGTTCCTGGCTACAACAGACTTTGCAGGCATCCTGGGGTAGTAACCTGGATTTAAAAAAGGTCGATTATAAAGATTTGACCTGATTAAGAATATGGAAATTCTTTTTTCAAGGACTCATTTTCTGCTAGGAAAATGAGTCCTTGATCAATTCCTATTCGTTCTCGGGGGTTTTGACGAGGTCAAGACCTCTATCAAAGTCTTCTTTGAGGACGGGGAGGGAAGCATCGTTTTTATAGAGCCATTCCTCATGCTCGGTGATCTGTTTGTATTCATCATAAGAATTAATGATGTAGGGCTTGAGGAAGATGATGATGCTGTTGCGCGATGCAGTCCTGTCGCTTTCGCTAAAGAGGGCGCCGATGACGGGAAGCCCTCCTAGGCAGGGGATCGCTGTGCGGTAACGGGAGTTCGAATCTTGGATCATGCCGCTTAACGCGACAAAATGGCGGTCGGGCACCTGGATCCGGGTCTCCATGTGATTATGGTTGGTGAGCAGCCCTGTCAGCTGCGCTGTGCCGACGATGGCCCCATTCTGCGTATTGACCACTTCAGAAATATCATTCATGATATCGAGGGTGACGATGTTATTGTCGC
>CAZEYJ010000075.1:0-7053 GCA_964516795.1 uncultured bacterium | reverse complement strand
AGAGAAGCGCCGAATTGAATTCAAACATTGGAAGTTTGGCAGGGATGCTTCCCTGAATTTAAGCTGGGCTATGCCGATCTCGACGCTGTCAATAACCCACTTTTGATTTCATTTCGGAATATTTAGGTGTTGGCTGGATGGTAGGTCTTGACCCGGTTGAGCCATCCCTGGAGCCAGCGCGATTCGTTGCGCTGAGGCGGAGAGAGTTCGACCCGGTCGGAAAGGATTTTGCTCGCGCTTGCAACGAATTCTTCGATTGGGTTGTCGGTGGTCCCCGGCATTCTGAGAAGGACTTGGAGAAGTCCCCACCGCCTTCCTTGATACTGTTCGGTTTCGTTGGTGCCGTCTCCTTTAAAGTTGAGATAATCAAGAAGTGCGTAGGTCCCTCCCGGAGTTTTGCTGAGGCGTTCGATTTGCGCTTTGACGTGGTCTGTTTCTGTTGCTGTCAGCCCTTTGGTCAAAGTAGATTCGGCTTGGCTGAACCGCTCTGCCATAAAAAGAGCCTGAGCGCTGATGGTGTTCATCAGAAGGGTGTGCAGTTCGCGCATCTTCGGAGAGCGTTTGTTCTTTTCAAATTCTTCCCTGTTGTGCCAGGGGCACGTGGTTGTAGGCGTCAGCCAGTGGGGAAGTTGGACTTTTTTGTTTTGGAAAAATTTGATAAGGGAAGGAAATGTTTCGACGAAGGTCCCTTTTTTTCCGATCGGATACCAAATAAAATGGCCGATTCCAAGAGAAGCAAACTCTTCCCCTTTGTTCCATGAAATGAGTCCTTCTAAGGTTTGGTTGCATTCGTTCGCCCAGATTTTTTGGGCAATCTCACTCGCTTCAAAATCAGAAATTTCTAAAGCGGTCAGGAAAAGCGGCAAGGTAAGGAATACACAGAGGGAGTAGGTCAAGGCGGTTGACAATCGAGGAGTTTTTCTCATGGCCTTTCCTTTTTCGTTGATCCCTTTTTCGTCCAAAGATATATAGATACTCTGTCCGGGGAGGGGGTGTTTGTGAAAACAGTCAGTTTATTTCTGTTTATCTTCGCTCTGTGCACAAAAGGATTGCTGTCTGCTCAAGAGTTTGAGCTTCAGCGCGGGTTCTTTTTTTTCACCAACCCTGTTTACTGGCAAGCGCATGAAGATGGGCTGGCATTTGCTGCACGAAGCGATTCTATCACAAGATTGGCACCAGAAAGCAAGATAGAAAATTTGCATTTCGATTGGGATTTTGGTTTTCAGGTCGGTTTTGGCTACCGAGTTCCCCATGATCTATGGAGCGTGTCGCTTGAATTAAAGCATATCCATACGAATGCGCACGGCCATGAAACGGCATCAGATGGAGCTTTTGTCCTTCCTTTATGGAAAATGCCCGACCTGCACGATCCTTCTTATGTCGATGAGGCAAGGGCCCATTGGCGGGTCCATCTTGGCCTTCTTGATTGTTTGGCTCAAAAAATGTGGCATCCGGTGAAAACCTGCGTTGTCGCCCCTGTGATCGGAATTCGGACGGCATGGATCCGGCAAAAGTATAATCTCTGGTATTTTGGCGGGTCCCTTCTTCCTGACCGGGAAGAGCAGTTCAGCATGAAGAATAAGTTTTGGGGGATTGGACCGGCATTAGGTGTGCGCACCGGCTGGGAAATGGCCTCGCACTGGGAGCTTTTTGGAGATTTCCTCTTTTCGCTGCTTTATGGCGAGTTTTACATCCATCAAGCGGAATGGACGCTTCCTGAAAAGCGGAAGATTTTAGGGGTCCATGAGATTTTCGATTCGAGCGCCGCAACGGCCGATGCGACTTTGGGCCTGCGTTGGCATTGCATGTGGAAAGGAACGTTGAAGAGGCTTTCCTTAGAGCTGGCCTGGGACCAGATCGTCCTGTTTGGCCAAAATCAGTTCATCCGTTTTGTCAACCCGTCTGCAAAAGGTCTTTTCATCGCCAACCAGGGAGACCTTTCTTTTCAAGGTTATCATCTTGGGGTCCGCTTTGACTTTTAGAAGGCTTCTTGTTAAGTAGGGTGTGACCCCTGCATTAAAGGGCGGGGAGTCCATTTGGGAAGAGGTTCGCCTCGCCTCCCAACCGCGGATTTAAACTACTCGGCCCTAAAGAGCCGGATTTTCTTTTACTGGATAAACTCTGTATAGAGAGGGCATATGGCTGGAGGTTTGTCGAGTCGGGTGCGTCTATTCGAGACGTTGGGGATTGCCGATATCCCTCTTGTCGGAGGAAAGAATGCCTCTTTGGGGGAGATGATCTGCGGGCTTAAGAAAGAAAACGTCCAAGTTCCCGACGGATTTGCGACGACGGCCCAAGCCTATTATGAGTTCCTTGAGTACAACCATCTGACTGGCAAGATCGGCGAGCAGCTCAAGCTGTTAAAAAAAGAGAAGGGATCTTCGTTGCTCAAACAGGTTGGGCAGAGGATCCGGAAGATGATCCTTGCTGCAAAGATCCCGCCAGCCTTGCAAGCCGAGGTAGAAGCGGCCTATGCGCAGCTCTCTCAGAATTATCGTGTCAAAGAAGCGGATGTTGCCGTGCGCAGCAGCGCCACTGCGGAGGATTTGCCGACGGCAAGTTTTGCAGGACAGCAGGAAACGCTATTGAATGTGCGCGGTAAGAAGGAGCTGATGCATGCCTGCGTTCGCTGTTTTGCTTCTTTATTTACAGACAGGGCGATCAGCTATCGGGAGATCAAGGGGTTCGATCATCTTAAAATCGCCCTTTCAATCGGTATTCAAAAGATGGTCCGCTCCGACTTGGCCAGCTCCGGCGTCATGTTCACATTGGACACGGAAAATGGATTTCCCCGTGTTATCGTGATCAATGGGGCGTGGGGACTTGGGGAAAACATCGTCCAAGGGGTGGTCAGCCCTGACGAATTTGTTGTTTTTAAGCCCCTTCTCAACGATCCGTCCCGTATTCCCATCCTTTCGAAGACCCTCGGTTCTAAATCGGAGAAGATGGTCTACGGCGCATCGGGAGTTAAGAATGTCAAAACGACGCAGCAAGAGCGTGCCCGCTTTGTGCTCACAGAGGCTGAGGTGCTTCAGCTTGCCCGCTGGGGTTGCGCAATCGAGCAGCATTATGGCAAGCCGATGGATATTGAGTGGGCCAAAGATGGGCAAACGGAGCAATTGTTTATTGTGCAAGCTCGGCCGGAAACGGTTCAGTCGCAGAAAGAACAGGACCGCTTTCAAAGCTATGCGCTCAGCGAAAAGGGAAAAGAGCTATGCCACGGGCTGGCAATTGGGGAAGCGATCGTCTCCGGCAAGGCGCAAGTGATCAAAAAGGTTGCCGATATCAACACATTCCAACCCGGCAACATTTTAGTAACGGAGATGACTTCTCCCGACTGGGTCCCGATCATGCAGAAGGCTGCAGCGATCATCACTGACCATGGAGGGAGGACCTCTCATGCGGCGATCGTCAGCAGAGAGCTCGGGCTGCCGGCTGTGGTCGGGACGAACAGCGGGACCCAAGCGGTCCGCAGCGGCAGTTTAATCACGGTGAGCTGCGCCGAAGGCGAACGAGGCATAATTTATGAAGGAGCATTGAAATTTAAAGTCGAAGAGATCTCAACTGAAAATCTTCCAAAGCTCCCGGTCAAGATCATGATGAACATCGCCAGCCCTGCAGCAGCGTTCCGCTGGTGGCGCCTTCCCTGCCAGGGGATCGGTCTTGCGCGGATGGAGTTTATCATCAATGACACGATCAAAGTCCATCCGATGGCCCTCGTCCGCTTCCCTCACCTTCACGACAAGAAGGCAAAACAGCAGATTGCTGCTTTGATCAAAGGATATTCTGATCCGTGCGAGTATTTTGTCGATCACTTAGCGCAAGGGATCGGCAAGATTGCAGCCACCCGCTATCCCGATCCGGTGATCGTGCGCTTAAGCGATTTCAAAACCAATGAATATGCCAATTTGATCGGGGGGCAGGAATTTGAGCCGAAAGAGGAAAACCCGATGCTAGGCTTCCGCGGAGCTTCCCGCTATTACAGCCCGAGGTACCAAGAGGGGTTTGCTTTGGAGTGCCGGGCAATTCGCCGTGTTCGCGAGACGATGGGATTAGACAATGTGATCGTCATGGTTCCTTTTTGCCGGACGATTGAAGAGGCAAAGCGGGTGTTAAAAGTCATGGAGGAGAACCATTTGAAACGGGGAGAGAAAGGGCTGAAGGTCTATGTGATGGCGGAGATCCCTTCGAACGTGATTTTAGCAGAAGCGTTTGCAGATCTTTTCGACGGGTTTTCTATCGGCTCGAATGATCTGACGCAGCTTGTCTTAGGGATAGACCGGGATTCTGAGGAGCTCTCTTCTCTTTTTGATGAGAGGAATGCTGCCGTCAAAGAGATGGTTCATCAACTGATCCAAAAGGCCCATCGCAAACGGTCGAAGGTTGGAATTTGCGGACAGGCCCCGAGCGATTATCCCGAATTCGCCGCTTTTCTAATTCAAGAAGGGATCGATTCGATCTCCTTAAATCCTGACAGCATCATTGGGACAATCCTTAAACTCGGCTGCGCAACTTTTTAGGGCTGCTTGTCTCGGCTATTTTCCCTCTGACGTTCAACCGACGGACGAACTAGTGGTCCTTAACAAAAAATTCTTGAGATAATTTCAGTGAGCTTTCACGCTAGAAATTATCTCAAGATTTTTTTTAGTGACCATTAGGCGATTAAATTAAACAGGAAGGGGTTATTAACCCCTTCCTGTTTAAATTAACTTCTCAGAAGGCAAATATCTCGAGGCTTTCGGCCCTAAAAAGTTGCAAAATCGAATTAAATGATCAGATTATTTGTAAATGTTGACCGCGACGACTCCGCTTGCAAATTCTACAGTGTTGCGTCCTGCAACGGTAAACCAGGCGCCTGCGATAATACCTACATAAGCGCTCCAGTTGTATTCAAAGGCGGGTGCCAAGCTGAACTGTTCGTTGGAAGGGCTGAGCATCGATACAGGGCTTTTTCCGCTGAAGCGGGTTTTGTTCTGGTGGACATACATAAAGTCGCACGCAAGGGCCCAATTGATAGCAGGAGTGAATTCAAGGCCGATGAGCGAAACAAGCGAGTTGCCGGGATAGACTTTTCCTCGTGTCCCGTGCGCGCCGCCATAAGTGTTGAAATTTTTGACGTGGACAGGGTTCGGGAATGTGTAGCCGCAGTAGAACCGGGTCGAAAGGAAATGGATAGGGCTGAATTGGAACAGCTTGCCAAAAACGATCCCTATCGTTTCATTCCAGGTCCCTGCCCCGCCGATATCGGTTCCCAGTTTGTTCGGGTCGAGCTTCTGATATTTGCCGATCGGAGCATTCGCTCTGATTGCGAATTTAATTGCGGGCCACCACGTGTGAGGCTCGTCTTGGATGACCTGGATATCAAGGATAAGGGGAAGATCATTGATGACCCATTGAGACGCTCCGTCTGTGTGGTTCCAGGAGAATTGGGGGACGAACTGAAAGTCGATCGGATAGACGATCCCGTACTGGATGGGGAACTCTACATTGATGTTGTAGAATTTAGGGATGGAGCTCGTATGCCATTTAGAGTCATAGATCCCATATTCCGTTGTAGCGAACAGATAAGGTTCGATGTTCCAGTGTCCGGCAGGAACGACGTGCGATGATGGAGTGAGCAGAGAACCTGTCAACCAGGGGAGGTCTGCAGGGACTTGAGGCTGCGGTTTAGAGGCCGGTGTTTCGTGGGAGCTAAAAGCATCTGCGGCAGCATAAGGAGAAGCTAGAGTGAGTCCCGCTGCTGTCATTAGAGAAAAAAGGGAACGTTTATAGAATGAGTTCATAGTTCAGATCCTTGTGTCAAGAATGATTTGACAGGATAAGAGAATCAATCATTAATTGAAAGAAGGAATTGCAAAGGAACGTGTTTCCACGCTGATCGTTTTTTTCTCAGCTCATGGCGAGCATTCCGTCTACAATATTGTAACCGACGGCAAAGCCTCCGACTGCCAGCGATTTGGTGAGGGCTCCTCGCATCGATTGGCGGCAGTTCTCAAGGGTCATCCCTTTTTGCCATAGTGTTAAAGCTGTGTCCGCAGGATGACCTACGAAGCTTCCGATCATTCCGCTGATAAATGTCGAGCTGTATTCGATTGCCTTGTTGTCGCCGAAATGGCGCTTGGCTATCTCGCCGACCGGCCCGGTAACCCTCACTGAACAGAGAAAGCTGGCTTCCCGTATCATGATCGCACCGACTTGTTTGAACGAAAGGGCTTTGAGAGATTGCATTGCGCTTTGCCGCATTGTCATCCCATTAAAAATTGCCAGGGCTGGAGAGGAGGCTGCTCCGACAATGATGGAACAGGCCAGCATCGATGGGAAGCTCGCAGGATGATCCTCGGAGGGTTTGAAGAGGGTTTTTTCCAGGATCCTTTGGGCGGTGATTTGTGTTCCTATGATCAGTGCGATGCTAGGCGCCGTTTTGCAGCCTCCGATGAAGGATTCCTTGATGTTCAAGCGGGGCATCTTGAACCCTAATTGGAGGTCGCTTTTGGCTTTAAAGCCGTAGAAAACGGGGACGAAGGCAATGCCTGCAGCGATCGGGTGGACTGCATACGAGGTGAAGGTAGACCATGGATTCTGCGAAGATCCTTCATTTTGGACTGGCGAAGACATAAGCAGTTTCTTTTTTGTTTTTTTAGTGGCTTTTGCGGATCGCAAATTATGGGATAAAAGGCTTGAAATGTCAACGAATTTACTCGGATTTATAACCCAACCTGATTCTTCAGATTGCTGGGTTTATTCAGTAAAAGAAAACCTGGCTCTTGAAGTTTAAATCCGCACTTGGGAGGCGAAGCCCCTCCCAAATAGACGCCCCGTCCTTTAGGGCGGGGGTCACAGAGGCTTGTGCGGTAATTCCCGTTAAATAAATTTTCACAGGAGCCTCTTTGCGTAGTTTTGTAACCAAAACCAGTACAGTAATTCCCGCTTAAAATTTTTCGTATAGACGAGTATACTGCTCTTTTTGAAAAAATTTTCGTAAAGAGCAGGTTATGAAGCGCGGCCCCCATCATCGAGAGAAAAGTATTCTATCGGCAGCAGGACTTTTGAATG
>CAZEYJ010000074.1:0-4424 GCA_964516795.1 uncultured bacterium | reverse complement strand
GGGAATTCGGCAAGAAGGCTCTTTAATCTGTCGATCTGATCCGAAGGGGCAGTGTTCATAGACACGGACCGAGGATCAGATCGACAGATTGAAGAAAAGCCGACGCAGCCGAAAACCGATTCTTCAGGTTGTTTCGGTATAATAACTTGAAGAAAAGCCGACGAAACCAAAACCCGATTCTTGATGTTATTTCAGTATAAGTTGGGGATAAACCCCTTATTGGCTATAATCCTTGCATATGAAACGGATCATCATCACCCTCCTAGTCCTCTTTCTCCCTTTCTCTTTAAAAGCGGCAAACACCACCTTTACTCTAAAAGACAAATACCAAAAAGCCCGCTCCGGCGACTTCATCGTTACAGAACAAGACCACACCTATAGCCTATTGTTCATTCGGGAAATCACGGAAGAGCATCTGCTCCTTGAAGAAATCGCCGTTCCCGACAGCCAGGTCAACCTCAAAAAAATCGTCTGGGACCAATGGGTCAAAGCCAAAGCCCCCGGCCACACCTCGTGGACCCTCTATGAAATCGACCTAAGCACAGGAAAGCTGACCGAAGCCTACTCCTATAGTAAACGAGGCTGGCTCTATCTCGATACGACCCAGCAATTTCTCTCAAAACTCCTCTCCCTCCCCCTCACGAAACTCAAGCTCGCCGAACGCCGAAAAATCGGATCGAAACCTATCTCGTCAGAAGATGACACGCGCGCCCTTTGGAATCCTCCCCTGATCTTTCAAGGAAAAAAACAAACAAAACCCCAATTTGACGTCTGGAAAGGGACCTGGCCCGAAGATGAGACCCCCATGAGCCAATGCCATGTGGAACTCTACTTTTCCCAGCAAAATGAAACATTCCCCTTTCCCTATTGGATCGAAGTCAAAAGCCCCCACTACACCTTCAAAATGCGCACCGTCGATTCAGGAACAGGGATAGAGCCCCACTACACAGGCCCAATCCCCCGCCGCCCCCTCAGCAATTGAAAAACTCTTGTAGTCCTGTTGGGAATGGTGTACGATTCAATGTAATGCATCACTTAGATGCCAGGAGGATTTTTACGGATGAAAAAACATTTTATCACAGGCCTGGTCATCCTTCTTCCCCTTGCCGTCACCATTGCCGTCCTCATCTTTTTGATTAATTTCCTCACTCAGCCATTTGTCGGAGCCGTCTCCTCAATCCTCGAAGAGTTCCACATCATCAACCGAGGCTTTTTATTCCTCTCTCCCGAACAATTGATCCAATATGGAAGCAAACTGCTCATTTTGATCTTCCTGTTTTTGATCACAGTCGGCCTCGGCATCCTTACCCGCTGGTTCGTCCTCCATGCCCTCTTTCAATTGGGAGACAAGATCATCCACAAAATCCCGATTGTCAATACCGTCTACAAAACAACCCAAGACATCATTAAAACCCTTTTTGTCTCAGACAAAGACACCTTTAAGCAAGTCGTCATGGTCCCCTTCCCCCACCCAGGGATCTACGTCATCGGCCTTATCTCGCGAGAATCCCCAAAAACTTGTTCCGACGCCGTTAATGCCGAGCTCATTTCAGTCCTCGTCCCCACAACGCCCAATCCGACCACCGGCTTCCTGATGATGTTTAAAAAAGAAGATCTCATCTTCCTCGACATCAAGCCGGAAGACGCCATTAAGTACATCGTCTCATGCGGAGTCATCGTTCCCCAAGGCACCTCAACCAAATCGACATTCCACCCATGAAAAAATATTTTTTCACAGGCTTTGTCACCCTCCTGCCGATAGCCCTGACCATCATCATTGTCATGTGGCTTTTCGACCTGTTCACAGCACCGCTAGCCGGATCGATGGAATCCTTGATCATCGCAGCAGAGGCCAAGTGGAATTGGAACCTCCAAAACCACGACACCCTTATTATGGCCCTCAGCCGGATCTTAGCCTTTATTATTCTCATCTGCCTCATCTTTATCCTCGGATTTTTAGGCCGCAAGTTCTTCATGAACTTTTTCCTGCACATGACTGAAAAAATTTTTTCACGCATCCCCCTGATCAGGGTCATTTACCGATTGAGCCATGAGGTCACCAAGGCCTTCTTTTCAGAAAACACGAAAACTTTCAAAGAAACCGTTCTCGTCCCCTTCCCCTATCAAGAGGCCCATGCCATCGGATTTCTCACAGGAGACGCCCCCGCCCTATTTAAAGAAAAAACCCAAGCCGATTTTACCATCTTTGTTCCAACAGCCCCCCACCCTATGTCAGGTTTCATCCTCCTTGCTCCCAAAAAGCATGTCCTACCCGTCGATGTTTCCATTGAAGAAGCGTTTAAATTTATTATTTCATGCGGAGTGATCCATCCCGGAGAACAACCTCCTTCATCAACAAATATCAATAAAAAAATCTAAAGCAATTTCCCCCTTTTCTCCACAGCAAAAAAAGCTCTTTGTAATTCTCTCTTGAAATTTTTCAACCTCTCTATCTATAATGACTGCAACTTATTGTTCAATTTTCAGGAGTTCCTATGGTACGTCTTAGCAAACAAACAAAAGACCGCAGCGTTTCCCCTCGCCGTCCACGTCCGCCAGCCTCAAAAACAGGCTCTAAAAAAGATCAACTTAAAGACGGGTTCAAAGCCCATGCCAATGCTGCAGAAGGCAACTTAGCTGCAACAATTTTCATTCCTAAAATCTCATAAATCCAAAGGATTTTTTACCATGTCTAGACACCCCAGCTATGGCAAATCGAATAAAGGTGGAAAAAAGCGCAATGTACTCAAGCGATTTGAACGGATTGACGTCCTGCGCAAACTCGGCCGATGGAAAGACGGTGAAAACAAAAAAGTGACCGCTCTTCCTAAAACCCCCATTCTTCCTTAATCCAGGCGTCGCAGAACATTATTGTGACGATCACTTTATTCAACCAGCAACGAGATCTCCCTATTTCAACCCAATCTGTTGAAGCGGTGATCTCGTTTATGTTTAAGAAGCTTAAAATCTCCAGCGATGAGGTTATCCTCCACCTGGTCAATAAAAAAACTATCTGTGAAATCCATCAAATCTATTTTAACGACCCCTCTCCAACCGATTGCATCTCCTTTCCGATCGACCCTCCAAAAATGAAAAGAAGCGGCCCAACAATCCTCGGTGAAATTTTCGTCTGCCCTAAAGTCGCCATCGAGTACGGAAAAGAGCACCAGATTGACCCCTACGAAGAGACCACCCGCTTCATTGTCCACGGCCTTTTGCACCTCCTCGGCTTCGACGATATTATCCCCGAAGAGCGGAAAAGAATGAGAACCAAAGAAAACCGCTGCATGAAACTCCTGATGGATCAAGGGCTTTTCATAAATAAAAATTTGTAGTAGTCTACAAAATTAATTTTACCCCTTAGAACCCCGTCTTTTCAAGGATACCTTTGATCACTGAAATAGCCCTGTTTTCCCTCCTCTTCCTCATCGGCGCCAGCATCCTTTCAGGCACATCAGTCTGCCTGACGCGGCTAGGCCGCCTCCAAGCAGAAGAAGAATTAAAAGAAAGCTGCCCCCAATTTTTCTTCAAGACATTGGCCAGCTTCTTCTTTGGCAAACAAAAATGGGAAGGACTCCTCTTTTCCATGAGCTTCACAAGGCACCTTCTCCGCATCGGATTTATCTTGAGCGCTTTTTTCTTTTTCATTGAGCTCCCTCCTTTTGAAAATGCAATTCTCCACTCGCCCGACGAAAAATTTGTCTACAGCGCCATGCCCCTTCTCGGAATGACCCTTCTCATCCTTGCCATTTCGCTCATTGCGGATTTCCTTGCCAGCCTAGCCGGACAAACGAACCCCCAAATGACATTCCGCATTTTCGCTCCCATCTCCTCCACCCTGCTCCTCATCTGCATCCCCATCACAGCCCCCTTCTTCCATATCTGGAAGCTCTTCCTTCCATCCCTCGGAAAAGAAAACGGCTCTCTCCAACCTTTAAGATCAGGGAAAAAGTCCAAAACCTCCTGCAAGAAACAGAACTGGGACTGTACCTCGACACCAACCAACAGAAATTCATTCTTTCCGTCGTTTCCTTCAAAGAACGGATCGCCCGAGAAGTCATGGTCCCCCGGATCAGCGTCTTCAGCCTCGACTCTGACACCCCCCTTGAAGAGGCCGCAAGGCGATTTTTGACCGAAGGCTACAGCCGGATCCCCGTTTATAAAGACAGCGTCGACAACATCATTGGCGTCCTTCTCTATAAAGACGTCCTTAAAGTCTACGTCGACCAAAAACAATCGATGCAAAAAGTCGAAAAACTCGTTAAACCCGTTTTGTACACCCCTGAGACAAAGAAAATATCCCAGCTCCTGCAGGAATTCCGAAGCAAACAGATCCACCTGGCCATCGTCGTTGACGAATGGGGAGGAACAGAAGGGATTGTCACCATTGAAGACGTATTAGAAGAGCTTGTCGGGGAGATCGC
>CAZEYJ010000073.1:0-18057 GCA_964516795.1 uncultured bacterium | reverse complement strand
GGATTACTCCGGGGCTGCTTACTAGAACACCCGGAGATGCTTCCAGAAATCGGCTTGACCATCCCAATGATCAGTGCAATTCTGCGTCATGCTGCATAGAAAAAACTATAAACTATAGGGGGAAGCTTATGCTTCCCTCTTAAGATCCCACCAGCGAATTCTCCAGTCCTTTCCATAAAAAGATTGCCAAAAATCCATAAGCTTTTTATTCTGTTGTACTTTCTCGAGCATATCTCTTTGGCCAGATAGCTCAGTCGGTAGAGCAGAGGACTGAAAATCCTTGTGTCGCTGGTTCGATTCCAGTTCTGGCCAAAACAAAACCCTGCAATGCAGGGTTTTTTTTTGCCCAGAAAGCAAGCCAACTGCTTGGCTTGCGTCTGAGAATCGAAGTGGGGGGTGATGTTTTTTCACCAGAAAAAACCAGACCGAACCGGCTTTCGGGACGGGACACGCGATAGCGAGCCCGCCAGAAAGGATTCCAGTTCTGGCCATCATTTCTCTTGCCGGAGAGTGCCGTAATGTAGCCGTAATGGCTAAATTTCTCTAAATCACACAAACTAGGGCGTCGAAAGTCGATCAGCAAGAGCTTTTTCCTCTGATACTTCTCTAGGCAGGCTCCAATGTTGAGGACCGACGAGCTTTTAGCCGTTCCACCCTTGAAGCTATAAAATGTGATTGTTTTCATGGGCACTCTTAGAGCCTAGGTGATTTTCTTGATCATCTTATAGTCTCAATGGGGGTCGAGGTTAATCAATTTGTGTAACGTTGAACATTTCTTCAACATTTAAAAATGGCCGAGGCTCGTTTTTCCGAGTGTATAAAAAAGGGTTGCTTCGCTACTTCTTCCTGCGAGCAATTTATTGACTTAGATATTTTAAGATCGGCCCGTATAATCCCAAGATACAAATCCAGTTCATCGAGGAATAGTTATGAAATACGCGTTGGTAGAAGGAGAGCGCCAGGAGGCTCAGCCGGGCCGTTCAGGTCAATGCCTGTGCTGCAAGCGACCAGTTGTAGCAAAGTGTGGGGCCGTAAGAATTTGGCATTGGGCGCACAGGGGAAGGCTAGAGTGTGATCACTGGTGGGAAATCGAAACTGAGTGGCATAGGGCGTGGAAAGGGCATTTTCCAAAGGAATGGCAGGAAGTAGTTCATTATGCAGAAAATGGCGAGAAACATATTGCTGATGTCAAAATTGATCAAGGTTATGTGATCGAATTCCAGCATTCTCATATCAATGCCGAAGAACGTCAGGCCCGCGAAGGCTTTTATAAAAAAATGGTTTGGGTTGTCGATGGGACGCGAAGATCAAGAGATAAAAATAAATTCATTGAAATATTGGGAAATTCTAGGCCTATTTGCAATAAAGAGGAGTTACGCAGATTAGATCCCTTCTTTGATGAGTGCGCCTTGATAAGGGATTGGAAAGACAGCGCAACCCCAGTTTTCTTTGACTTTGACGAGGATAAACTCTGGTGTCTCCTGCCAAAAGCTAAAAAACCAAGCCATTTTCTTTCAGGGTTCCGATATATGTTTGCAATAGAACGTAAGGTGTTGGTGTCATTTTTGTTTCCAACTTCTCAGGTAAATAGCTTTAAAGAACTGTTAAACGCCTGGGGTAACTTAATCGTAAACGATGAAGGGCGGATCATCTTAAAAAGCATGAATCAGGCTCAGCATAGAGAAGCAAGCCACCTTCAGCGCCAACGCGGTCGGCCTCGACTCTAAGAGTGCTAGCTTATCCAGATCCTAGATTCTCTTGATTCTTGGACTGGGGTAACCCCTCCATCTTATAAGATCTTGGTAAGAATATTTGTCTATAAAGCCTTTGCCACGTAGTACGGTAAACTAGTTTTTGGCTATTCAAATTTCAGATTCAGGTGGAATACGTATTTTCACTAGTGCTCCAACACCCAATCATTTTTTTTGACCTTTCAGAGGATCGCCTTAGCACTTTCCCGCTGCTTCCGCCGAATGAAAACAGTCCTGGTTTTGGGATTGAGATCGTAGATTACGTTCTTACAGGCGATGTAAACTTCCTAATTCGGGAA
Source organism: uncultured bacterium (assembly GCA_964516795.1). Taxonomy (GTDB): domain Bacteria; phylum Chlamydiota; class Chlamydiia; order Chlamydiales; family Rhabdochlamydiaceae; genus Acherontichlamydia. Next base: position 16,007 of record CAZEYJ010000073.1, on the reverse strand, counting down.
GTCTGCATCGATCACAAAAAAAGGGATTTTGAAACAGAGCTGATATGGCTTTAGATAAATGGTTTCTTTCATGAGGTTTTCCTAGACTGAACCCCAGCTCTAAGTTTAGCTTGATATTTTCTTGCGTTTTTTAAGTCAATTACAATGCGTTATATTCGCTGGAATGAGGTATGAAGCTTGACGGGTCAGGCCTTAGATTTAACTTTTTTTCGCCTCACCCTAGGTTGAGTATTTTTTTGTCTTATTGTAGTTTTTTTGACTTTCATTACGCCTCTTTTGATTGACTTAGATACAGGGCGTCGTTGAGAAGATACTTTGATTTCTACATTGCATCCGAGCAACGTAAGGTAATTCATTAATGTGTCATTGCTGAAATCATTGATTTTACCAGTCATTAGAGCTGAGACTTTTGGTGCACTGATCTTCAAAATTTTGGCGATTTCCTTTTGACTAAGGCCGCTATTTCGAATAATGCTAACCACCTCTGACATAAGATCAGAACGTGTTCGTAGCTCTTCAGCATTTTTTAATCCAAGGTCAGCAAAAATATCGTCAGTGGTGATAAAAACTTTTCCTCTCATTTTCCCCTCTTTAGCTCATGATAATCAATTCTAGCCTGTTTAAGTCTTTGGAGAATCAGGTCAATCTCCTTTTTTGGCGTAGCAATACCTGATTTACTCTTTTTTTGGAACACGTGTAACACTGCTATTACGTCCTTGAATTCGACCGTGTATACGGTTCTAAAAGTGCCTTCTCGTTCATCTACGACAATCTCAGAAACTCCCGATACTCCAAGATGTTTAAGCGGCTTGGCATTTCCTGGATCTTTTCCTTTCTGAATCTCTCTCAACGAGTGGCCAAATTCTGATTGCACCTCTTCTGGCAAGTCTTTCAAGTCTTTTCGAGATGAGCCAATCCATAGCACCGGCTTCATTGGATGAATATCACGCATGCAATACATGGTTACTAATATTGGTAATTTTTGTAAATGGATAAAATTTATTTTATAGAAAGCAGGTTTAGATGAGAATTGCCGTAATATTGCCGTAGTAGCTGATTTCCTGGACTTGAAATGGATTGGCCTCGATCACCAAGAATCTCTAGAAAAAATCTGATCTTCTCTATACACTTTGGCGAAATTGGTTGATTTAAGGCCGTTGAAAGCAATAGATGGAAACGATTTTCTAAGTCTGAAAATCCTTTTTTGCCCAGAAAGCAAGCCAACTGGTTGGCTTGCGTCTGAGAATCGAAGTGAAGCGTCATGCAGGACGCGAACCGGCGGGCTGATGAAGATTGCTAAATGTCCGGCGGACAGTTGGTCAGCGAATCAGGAGTCCTTCTGGCCTCCATTTTAATGAAGAACTTACCAGCATTAAAACTTTTTGCCCTCCTCTAGAATTAGAGGCTGTTTTAGAGCATTTAGACAAACTGCTCGGATCTGGGTAAGTTATAAAGGCGATAATTCTCTTGCGTTCTCAAGCGACCGTAAGATAGCTATATTCCATTAAAACGAGAAAAAGATATTGGTAAACGTGACGAAGCTGAAGGTTGTTTAAAGCAAAATATCTGGCTCTCTCTATCACAGCTCTCGATTCTTCTTGATGAGCCTGAGTCCATTGCAATTGCTCAATTAAATCGCTTAAGTCGGTTTGTAGAGGGATGTAGTGTTCATAGGGTCTAAGACATCCATAATACCATTGAATATGAGAGGACTCTTGCTTGAGGGTAAGGCAATTAGAAAATAATTGCCAATAGGCCCTAGAATATGCGCATGAATTTCCATCAATAAGCAGCTGATACCTGTATTTTATTTGCTCGGATATTGACATTGAAGACCCAAAAAAGGAGCGAAATTTTTTTAATACCCGATGGGGTTCCGTGCAATGCACAATTTGCGTGAAGCGTGCATCTACCCAGCTTGGATATTTCAAAGAGGCCGCAACAGCTGCGGATCGGGGGATATGTAAGAAATTCTCTGAATTAAATTCTATTCCACCTGTTGTTGCTCCTCTCCATACTGCTAGATCTCGTTTTGTTTCCCATGGCGACTCAATGATCGCAGTTTCTACTTGTTTAAGGAGTGCAGGTCCTTTATAAAAAACTTCAAAGTCAGGAATCAAAATGGCTCGTTCTTGTTGTTGATGTTTGGCTAATGCGAAAACAGGCACATTTCCTATTGTATCGATAGGTGCGGAGAAAGCATCTGCCAGTGAAATAAGAAAAACACAGTCAGGCATTTTGATGCTTTGACACATCCTTTTAATTGCCTCAGTATAAACGTTCAGCCTAACATTTACGAAACCATCTGGAAATTTTTTTTCTACAGAGAGTTTGTTATTATTAATTGAAAATTTTGCCAGAAACCATGAAGGCTGACTTCCGTTGAAAAAATCATTGATTTCTTGTAGTGAAATCTCCTTGCTATTGAAATAGGCGAAATCATTCTGAATTTGTTTTGATACCCATTCGGGAATGGGCATTTCAGGGATTTCTGAAATAAATGGAGATGGAGGAAGCTTGACGGAGTAAGAGTGTCGATGTTCTGATTTCTTATGTTTGTTCCCTTTTTTTTTAGCGAAAGCTCCAGAAAACGGTAGAAAGGTTAGAATTGCAATGGCTGATAGGACCCAGGACATTCTTTTAGTACTCATTTCACCTTCCATAAAAAAATGTTAGGTTCCCACAAATATACGATTTTAATCATTAAAATTGATTTCCTAACGGAGGGAGCGTTGTGTCCTTCGCTATAGATACTTGCAAATGAGTTTTAAGGTTTGAAGTTCTAATTTACTGAATTTGGATTTTATGTTTATTTGAAAAATCATTTTAATTGAAAAAATGTCGAGAAGTTTAATGATTTTCTTTTTTCAATGAACAAAAATTTAAGTCAAAAATGAAAAATTTATTACTTCTTTTGTTGGGACTGATCTTTTTCACTTCCTGCAGCAGATACGCATCAGAAAAAGACTTCGATATGATTTCTCTGCAAATGGATAAGCAACAAGTAATTAAAAGAATGAGCAGTCAAGGAGTTGCTAGAGGGTCGATCGTTAACAAATTTGGCCAGATAATAGAAGTCAGAGAGTATGAGGTAGAAAAAAACAAGTCAGGAAAACGCATTGGGGCTGAAGTGGCTTTTACCGCATTAACTTTTGGATTTGGGGCGCCTATTCTTTTATCTGATGGAGACGTTGATACGTACTGGCTTTATTTCTGTGATGGAAAGCTGGTTCAGTGGGGTAAAGGTGGTGATTGGGCTGAAGCACAAAGAATGATCTATGATGTTAATTTTAAGATGACATCCTCGTAAAGTAAAGGGGTTATGCAAACTTTCCCGTTATGTTTAGTCCCAAAGTCTAATTTTTAGCACAATCCGTTTGTCAGGATTTCAGTTCTGGCCAAAAAAAAACCTGCTTTGCAGGTTTTTTTTTGCCCAGAAAGCAAGCCAATTGCTTGGCTTGCGTCTGAGAATCGAAGTGAAGCGTGAAGGATGCAAACCGGCGGCCTGTCCAGATTCCAGTGCTGTGAGGATTGCATATTCCCTTCCTCTTTAACTCCTCGCTTTTTCCATTCGTTTGTCAATTGCTTGCGGATAGCGATTCTACGCATCTGTTTTTAAAAAAAATATTCAAAGGTCTTTTATTTCTAGTTCCATTTGGTAGTGGGGGACGGGATGCCAGGTGGCAATGAACTCGCCAATGATCTTAAAACCGGCTTTTTTGTAGACGTGGACAGCGCGCGCATTGCTCGCTTCAGGATCGATTAAGACTCGCTTGATGTGGGGAAATTGGTTGGTCAGGAAGGTGTGGATCATCGGGACTGCGAGGCCTTTTCCTAAATAGTTGGGCTCGCAAATGAATACGTCTAAGGTGATCGCATCGTCTTTTTCCGGTGAGGTGATGAGAAAGGCAAAAGGAGTGGCATTGTGGCTGCCGATCCAATAGATCGTTGTAGTGGCTCCCTGGAAATAGTTGGCTATTCCATTCAGGGTGCTTTGAAGCCCTTTTCCATGGATCCAACGTTGGATGTAGTCTTGGCGCAGCCAAGAGAGGATCATGTTTTCATCGGAGCGTTGGATGGGTTTAAAGGTAAAGGGAGAGTTGTTCATATTTTCAAGAGGTTAGCAGGTTGGGGCTAATTTAATGCGTATTATTTTTGTGTAGCTAATTCCATGGCATCGATCATACGGATGATGTTGTCCCATGCGTGGGTTTCTCCCCAATTTGGATCCACGCTCTGGGGTCGTCCTGCCATGTCCCACACATGCCAATAGCTCTGCATGCGTTCTTGTTGAGAGAGGGATTTCCACTTTTTTCGCGTAGCTTTGATGACGCCTTTGACAACAGCTGTCCGATCAGCGAAAAGGTCTGCTTGGGCCTTAGATGATGAACTTAAAAATGATAGGACAGCTTTGCGGAGGCGCATTTGCAGTTTGGGAGATAGTTGATTAAATACAGCTTTAAGGTCGTCGCCTTCTTTTCCGAAGTGGATCTTCTGGCACAAAGAAGCAAAGGCAGTCTGACATGAGTGGTTTGAGCAAGCTAGGTATTTTTCTTTCATTTGTTGAAAATCTACATTTTTATCTTGGGCCAACTCGAGAAAATTGGTATCCAGCAAGAATATAAGTAGGTCCTTATAAATGGCCATCCAGGAGAGTTTAGTGAGATTGAAGATGCTCGCCGGCAAGCTTAGAAGCGGGCTGTCAGAAAGGTAAAGCATGAATAGATTAGTTAGCTTGCCGATGTTCTCCGGCAAGTTGTGAAGCTGGTTCCCTTCTAGCCGAAGTTTAGATAGCTGAGTGAGGTTTTCGATGCTATTGGGCAAACTGTGGAGCTGGTTCTCATTAAGAAAAAGCACTTTTAGCTGAGTTAGCTTGCCGATGCTGTCCGGCACGCTTTGAAGCTGATTCTCAAAAAGGTCAAGTGCCTTTAACTCAATGAGCTTGCCGATGCTTTCGGGCAAGTTGTGAAGATGGTTTTTTGAAAGGACAAGGAATTTTAGCCCAATGAAATTGCCGATTTCAGGAGGAAGAGCTGTCAAATTCATGTTGTATAGAGATAAGGAATTGATGCGTGCAATTTTTTCTGCATTGGCAGGATCGTTCAGCCAATGGCGAATGGCGTGGGCATTTGAGGAGATGGGCATTCCTTCAAAGTCGATCTGTTTTTGGATAGGTGTCCAAATGGTTTCGAGAGCGGAATCGAGCTGTTGTTGGAGTTTTTCATAAACAGACGCTTCAAACCCGATGATTGTACGGTTTTGAGGAATGGGGGCGCCTTGCGCTCTTAGCTCTTGGGTCAGAAGAGAAAAACGACTAGCCCAAGAAGGACCGGCAAATTCAATTCTATTGTGGAAGGAAACGAGTTCTGATTCATCCGGTTCAGAGTGAGGCAAGTCAATTGCAGAGGCAAGGGCTTCAGAGACAAAGCGGTCGATAAAGACGATCTGATCGATCTGGCCGACTGAATTGCGAAGAGCCGGATTCTGGATCTGTTCTTGTAGAATTTCCCAGCGAGATTTGAGGTGGAGGTTGTATACGTCGAATATCCATTGCCAGCGTTTGCAGACTCCACGGACCGCTCTAAGGCTGTTTGGATCGCGATGATTGGCTGTCGCAAATTGAAAAATAAGACGGAGTGGATCCGGGCAAAGCATCTGATCAATCAGCGCTCTCGATCCGTCCGGCCTTTTCCTTTCTCTGCTGATCGGGAGGTCTTCTTCTTTTCCTTTGTCAGAGGGTGGATTTTCTGCATACGGATCTAATGAGCGGGTCTCCTCTGGTTCTTTTTCAGAAGGGAGGGGGCTAGGATAGATGCTCTGTGTACAGAGGAAGTTATTATTATTAATTGAGTGAGCCATGTTTAAATGTCCTTTTTATTAAATTTATTTTCTAGTTAATAGTTTATTTTATCATTTTTATTGATTGTTTTTAAAGTGTATATTTTATTTTAATTTTTTGATGAAAAATTTTTAACTTGTTAACTTACAATTGGTTGAGGTTTTTATACCGAAACAACTTGAAGAATCGGGAATTCGGCAAGAAGACTATTCGCTATGTTGATCTGATCCGAAAGAGCAGTGTTCATAGGCACGGCCCGAGGATCAGATCAACATAGTGAAGACAAGCCGACGCAATCGAAAACCGATTCTTCAGATTGTTTTGGTATAATCGGTGTGCTTGCGGTTCCGATTGAAGTGGGAGCGGTATAGAATTTTTCTAGAAAGGATCTGCTACTGTTTCTATACTCTAGCAAAAAAAGGGAGCGAGTATGTCAAAGGCAGCTGCTATGAAGCTATTGATTTCTGCATTGCTTGGTGATTTAACTTCTTTAAGCGCCTACGATTATAGCATCCTGCAGGAAGAGGAATTCTATGCCTGCAGCCATGAACTTGCAACTCTTAGAATCAATGTCTTCCGGGAGTACCCCTATCTTTATGAGGGAAATCTGGAATACGAAAAAAACTATCTGAGCCAGTACTTATCTACGAAAAACAGCGTATTGGTCATCGCTAAGGACAAAGAGCGGATTATTGGCGCAATTACAGGAATTCCTCTGAACGAGACATTTTCTGATTGTAGGAATTTTTTTATAGAAAATAAGATCCCTATGGAGGGACGTTTTTATCTGGGAGAGATTACTCTTTTAAAAGAATATAGAGGGCAGGGAATCGGTGCTCGCTTGTACGAAGTTTTTGAAGAGTTTGTTAGGAGTAATGAGAGATATCAAGAAATCGTTTTGTGCGAAGTTGCGACTTCAAAAGATGATCCAAGACGCACAAGCGACTATTTTTGTTTAGATAGTTTTTGGGCTAAAAGGGGTTATGTTAAAAACCCAGATTGGGTTACTCAATTTTCCTGGAAAGAGCTCGATAGTGAGAAAGAATTTTATCATCCCATGGTGTTTTGGACTAAAAAATTGTGAGCTTTAGAGACTGAATGAAGATCACAACAAGCTATGCTTTTTCTGCTGTTTTTTTTCTGTGTGCTTTTTCGCTAGGTTGCGCTGAGGGAAGAACGCGTCAAGACATTTTAAAAGAAGAGTCAAAAAGTGTATTTGAGCGCAGTTTAAGAATTGCTAAGCAATTCTATTCATTGGGAGAAGGTCAAGAATTTGAGGAAATTACCGAATCGATCTTAGAAAGTGAAGAAACCAAAGAATCGATAAAACAGCTCATTCGGTCCACAGGGAGGCGATTTTTCTTATTCAAGTATCCAAGCGATGGGTTTCAGGTCAAGGGATACATCAGTTTTCTGCCGGATGCCGAGGAAAATCCCTTATTGATTTTTTTAAGAGGAGGAAACCGCATATTTGGATTAATGCATCCGGCTACAGATTTGACTTGCGCTCATTGCTATACGGTCATCGCTACAGCATACCGCGGAGGGGTGTCTGAAGGGAAGGATGAATTTGGCGGAGCGGAAGTCAATGATATTCAACATTTGGTGGAGTATTTCCCAATGCTCCAAGAAAAAATAGGTGTCCATTTTGTCCCTAAAAAGACGTTTATTCTGGGAGGAAGTCGAGGAGGAATGGAAATGTTTTTGGCATTAAGCAGATCGACTTCGTTACAATACAAAGTCACAAAAGCCGTGTCGCTTTCAGGCCTTCTCGATCTTCAGGAATGCATGGCCTATCGAGATGATATGAGAGCAATGTTCATCAGAGATTTTGGGTTGGATCCTGAAAACAATGAGGAAGCCTGGGTTGCCTATCGAAATCCTATTGCAAACGTCTCTAATCTTCGAAAAGATCTTCCTATTCTTATTCTTCAAGGAACAGAGGATGTGCGCGTAAGCCTGGATGAAGGGCGTCATTTGGCCAATGTCTTAGAAAGCAATGGAAACTCTGTCACCTATGTGGAGGTGGAGGGAGGAAATCATTGCCTTGCTAATCAACCTGACCGGATGAAGATCATTATGGATTGGTTGGAAAGTTGATTTTTTCATTCTTGTTCGAACTGATTCGAAAGGAAGTTGTTGACTTCTTTGAAGTAAAAGAGCCGGTTGTCCGGATCGAGATAGCCGTGTCCATCTCCGGATAGGAGATGATAGGTAAAGGGGATACGGTAGCATGCGAGGAATTCAGCCATGTGTTGACTTTGGCTGGGACGGACGCGAAGGTCATTTTCAGCATGTGTCATTAATAAGGGGGCTTGGATTTGGTGCGTATAGCTTAAAGGACTGATGGCTCCAATTGCTGCTTCACGAAAGAAACGATCATAGGTAAAACCCCATGGCACGTATCCTTGGGGCATCCAGCTCGCAGGTTCGACGATTGGAAAGTCGGCGATCCCGCCTACAAATTCCTGAGGTGTTAGCGAAATTCCTAACAGCGCCAAGTAGCCTCCGTAACTTCCTCCCTTAATGAGTGTTCGATTAGGGTCAACCAAACCACAGTGTTCTGCCCAATGTTTTCCATCGATTACGTCTTGAAAAACGCGTCTTCCCCATTGTCCGGAATCTGCCATTGTGAATTGTTTGCCAAATCCAAAAGATGCTCGGTAATTGATGAACAGGCTAGCATATCCTTGGCTTGCCCAATATTGGGATTGAGGCAGAAATCCCCAAGTATCGCGCAAGTGAGGTCCTCCATGGACGTGTATGATTGTAGGGTAGGGAGGCTGCCCATGCGGCGGTTTGAGAAAATAAGCCTGGATAGGCTGCCCATCTGAAGCTTGAAAATGAAAGGATTCCATTTTGCCAAATGTGTATTGAAGCAGCTGAGGCGCTTCTTGAAGAGCAAGTGTGAGGTCTTTAGTGTCGCGGTCCAGCAGATAATAGGCTGTTGGGAGATCGTCTTGTCGATGAGCAAGAAACCATTTGCGGTCTTGTGAAAGGCGGGAAAGCAACGTGATCTCTCCTTTGCCAAAGTGTTTTTCGACAGATTGGATGTCTGCTTGAAATGTATCGTCGAAAAAGGACCATTCTATAAGCCCATCTCTTACGTAGGCTGCTTGGAGTTTTCCATCCTTGGGATTAAAATAGCCTTTAAGACAATCAAATTGAGGATGGGAAAATAAGAGTTCTGAATCTCCTGTTTGCAAGTCGATTGAAAATAGGCTCCGGGTAGGGAGATCTTTAGATGATAAAACGATCGCTTTTTGCTTATCAGGGCTTAATCCGACAACTGTAGCATACCAATCGTCTGGATCAAGGGCCCATAAAGGGCGCCAACCCCCATCCTCATAGACTTCTAAGCATTTTTCTCCATTTGGCTTAAAATTGATACAGACTCGAGGGAGCAGATTATTGCCTGCGATCACTTGGTCTCTATGATCGACTTGGGGCAGAATAGGATCTAGTTCTTTTGTTTCTAAATTGATCCGATAGCAATCCAGGTATCGCGGATCGCGCAGGTTCATTTTGATTAAGGCGTGGTGCGGGCAGTCCTTATTGATTCCTATAAAGTCCACATGAACATCCGGAAAAGGGGTCAAGTCTTCGCATAGCCCTTCAAGGTCAACGCGATATAGATGATCATTTTCGTCACCTTTTTCATTATAGAGATACACAAGGTGTTGATCGTCCGGTTCCCAAAAGAAATTCGTGATAGCTCGTCTCTCATGCGTCAGGCATTTGCCATCTACATGAAGATTATAGGCGCCCCTTGCGTCAGGAGCGAGATACGCTAGAAATTGTTCATTATTTGAGTACTTGGGTTGAGCATAGTCAGGAAGGATAGGCGCGATCTCTTCAAGAGGAATGGTGGATATGGCTGCGGCAAGAACAATTGAAAACATGCATTCCTCCTGTTTGTTGCAAAGAAGCGATATCATGGAGGAGCGTACGTTAAAAATATAGGTGTTTATTCGAGTAAAAAAATAGGGCGCTGGGAACAATCGCCGGTTCTATTTCATGTTCTTATCATCAAGGAGTCTCAAATGGTCTCTATTTCTTACTGAGGTTTCTTTGTGAGTGTACCGAACTCGACTGAGTTCGTTATACGAGGTCTTTACATTGAGTTAGAAGTAAAACGCTTGCAATGGACTTGGACGATAGACCGCATTGCTTCGATGAGGGGAGAGAGCCCTTCGTTGTTAGCGGCGGAGATCGTAAAGAGGGTTTCTGATGGGTAAGGATATTTTTCCTTAAAAGCTTCAGCTTGCTCTAGGGCGCCTTCAGAGTCGATCTTGTTGAGGGCGACGAGGAAGGGTTTTTCGAGGAGGTCGGGCCGATAGGCTTTGAGCTCGTTCTGGAGGACGGTGAAGTCGTCGAAGGGGTCTCTTCCTTCAATGCCTGAGATGTCGATCACGTAGACAAGGGCATAGGAGCGCTCGATGTGCTTGAGGAAGGAGATCCCGAGGCCTTTGTTTTGGTGGGCGTTCTCGATGATCCCGGGGATGTCCGCGACGAGGATCCTGGAAAAATCGGGGAGTTGGACGAAGCTTAGGTTGGGGAAGAGGGTGGTGAAGGGGTAGGCGCCGATTTTGACTTTGACGTGGGTGATCTGGGACATGAGGGTCGATTTGCCGGCATTGGGCATACCGATGAGGCCGACATCGGCAATGAGCTTGAGCTCGAGCTCGATCTCTTTGGTCTCTCCTGCGGTTCCGGGGGTGCAGATATTAGGGGCTTGGTTGGTTGGGGATTTAAAGCAGTGGTTGCCCTTGCCGCCTTTGCCGCCTTGGCAGATGCGCCACTCTTGGTTTTCTTCTGTAAAGTCGAAAAGGACTTCCTGGGTCTTGGCGTCCTTGACGAGGGTGCCGCAGGGGACGGTCAGGATGAGGTCTTTGCCGTTGCGGCCTTGTTGGAGGTTGCCTCCTCCGCTGTGGCCGTTTTCTGCTGCGATCAGGCGGCGGTTCCTAAAACTCTCCAGGGAGAGGACGTGGTTGTCCGTCCGGAGGATGATCGATCCGCCTTTGCCTCCGTTGCCGCCGACGGGACCCCCTTTGGGGATGTATTTTTCCCGGCGCCATGCGACAACGCCGTTGCCGCCGTTACCGGCGCGGAGAGTGACTTTAACTGAATCGACAAACATAGCAAAATCCTAAAATAGAAAACCCCTGATAAGAGATCATTGTCGCTATCAGGGGGCCTTAAACATTAGCTGTTAAGTGGTTTAAGCAACCGGTACAACGGAGACATGGGTTCTTGCGCTTTTGCGATAGGTTACTATCCCGTCGCAGAGGGCAAAGAGGGTGTCGTCTCGACCGACGCCAACATTTTTCGCAGGCCTCCACTTGGTGCCTCGCTGACGAACGATGATGCTTCCTGTCGTAACAAATTGTCCGCCTGTTGCTTTAATCCCTAAACGCTGTGCGTTTGAGTCGCGGCCGTTGCGGGTAGATCCCTGACCTTTTTTATGTGCCATAGTAAGAGCGCTCCTTAACCGATAATCTCTGTGATTTTAACACGTGAATAGTGTTGACGATGTCCAACCTTGCGGCGGATTGGCTTTCGTCTTTTGTATTTGAATGCGACGACCTTAGGCCCGCGAGCCTCTTGGACAAACTCTGCCTGCACGACGGACTGGGCAACATGGGGTGTGCCAATCTTAATAGTGCTTCCCGTGTTGAGGAAAAGGACGTTTTTGAACTCGACTTTTTCGCCTGCGTTCTTAGCATCAATGAGTTCGATATCAATCACATCACCTTTTTCGACTCGGTACTGTTTTCCGCCGGTCTCGATAATTGCGTACATTTAGCCTCCTGACAATTCAATCGATTACATTTAGATGTTCAAATGAGAACATGATGGGAGAGGAAATTGAGCATGATAATAGAAGCCTGCTTTCCAAGTCAACTTTTTTTCTCTGGGAAAGGTCTTGGAATGGGTTCAAGTTCAAGGGGTAAAAAAATAATTATTTGTATTAATTTGATAATTAATTCGAATATTTATAATATGAAGTAGCAGGGGGATAGGCTTTTGCATGTCTTTATTGCATGAGCTAAGTGGAGAATATAATGAAAGCCAGTAATAAGCGAATTAACAAAAAGAAAGCTTCGAAGGTGACGTTGAAGAACCATCGCAAGCTGAATCGGACTGGAGATTTGCATGAGCAGATGAAAAAAGCTGCTGAAGGGCTCTCCTCTATCCGTCCTGAAGACATTAAGATGCATCAACATTATTAGTCGGAGGCAGGTCCATGAGAAGAAAATCTAAAAAAGCCGCTCGTTCCAAAAAAGAACTTGGGGTAAAAGAAGTCAAGAAAGCGGGAAAGAAGCCTACTGCTTGGCGCCGCCTCTGGAACCGTTTTTGCGCAATGTAGTTTATACCGAACGCGTCTTAAAAATTATCCTTTTCGGCGCAGCAAGCTTAACGCGTAGGCTAGAGTGGCGACCAGGGCAATTGTGGCTCCTGGCGGCCAGTTGAGCTCATATGCGGCATACATGCCTGCGCCCGAAAACAAGCATCCGAACACAACAGCGAGAAGCATCATCACGGGCAGCCGTTTGGTCCATGTCCCGGCAACTGCTGCCGGGATGGCTAGCATGGCGATCACTAAAATAGCTCCTACGATTTGGATGAGCAAGACCACGGAAATAGCGACGAGGCAGAGCAGCAGCAGGTAGAGGGATTTAACGGACAAGCCCTGCAAAAGCGCTTGGTCTTCATCAAAGCAGATAGCCAGGAAGCGTCTATAGAATAGGGCGACAACGCCTGCAATCATCACATCTAAGGCCAGCAATAAGTGGATGTCGCTATGGGTGACCCATAGGATGTTGCCAAATAAAAAATTAAGCAGCTCGACGTTGTAGCCGGGGGTCAGGGCAATGAAGATCACTCCGATCGACATGCCGGCGGCCCAGAGGGCTGCAATCACCGTGTCTTCCCTTTCCTTGTAGTTCAGATGGATCCATCCCATGATAAGGGCGGATAGGAGTCCTGAGAGCAGAGCTCCGTAAAGAGGGGTGAGCAGCTCGAATCCGTAGGTCCTTTTCAGCCATAAAAATGCTCCCATTCCGCCTAAGACGGAGTGGGCTATGCTTCCGCTGATCGAGACGATCCGCTTAACGACGACGTAGCTCCCAATGACTCCGCTTGCAAAGGAGGCGGCAAGGCCGGCGAGAAGGGCTAGTAAGAGGAAGGGGTTTTTGGTCAGGGCATCGAAGAATGTGGCGGTTACCATGAGAAGTGCCCTTTGGAAGATAGAGGGGTGTGATAGAGGCCAAGGGCAAAATGTTCGCAGACTTCTTTGGCCCGCATGCTCGTGACTTCTCGATGGACGCAGAGGAGCCTTTGCGCTTTGTCGATAATGGATTGTAGGTCGTGGGTGACCATGACAATGGTGATCTTTTGGCTAAGCTGTTCGAGGACTTGGTAGATTTCCAGCTCAGCTTTGGGATCGACGCTTGCAGTGGGCTCGTCGAGCAGGAGGAGGTTGGGGTGGTTGACGATGGCTCGGGCGATCAGCGTTCTTTGCGCCTGGCCTCCCGACAGGGTCCCAAAGGGCGCTTTGGCAAAGTCGGCGAGCCCGACTTTATCCAAGGCTTCGATCGCGGCCTCTTTGGCTTCTTTAGGAAAGCTCCCCCACCAGGAGAGCTGGGAAAGGCATCCCATGAGCACGACATCGAGCGTCGAAATGGGGAAGTCTTTGTCGAAGTGGAGGACTTGGGGGACATAGCCGATTTGTTTTCTGCTTTTTTTGGGGGATTCTCCCAAAAGGAGGATCTCTCCTTCCGTCGGCCTTAACATTCCCATCAGGAGTTTGAGAAGGGTGGTCTTTCCTCCTCCGTTCGGCCCGAAAATGCCGATGAACTCTCCTTGTTCGATCGAAAAATTAACGTCCTTTAGGATGGGCAGATTGTCATAGCTGAACTGGACGTTATGAACGGAGATGACAGGTTCTGGCATAATGGCTTAAGGCAGGGGTGATTTAGCAATAATGTGGGCGATCAAGCGTAAATTGTCCAGATAATCTTGAGCATAGGGGTCGATTGTTGCGGTTGTCGCCCTAAGTTCATGGGCGATCAGCTCGGCGCCTTTATTGCTGTATTGAGGTTCTAAGAAGACGGTGGTCACTTGATATTCCTTGGCTTTTTCTAGTAGTTGGGTGACCTGTTGGGGAAGGGGATCCTTTCCTTCCATTTCCACAGACAGCTGGATGAGCCCATAGTCTTGGCAGAAGTAGGCAAAAGCGGGATGGGAAACTAAAATAGCATCTCCTCTTTTTGGAGCGAGGAGGGTGCTGATCTCTTGGTCGAGCTGTTCAAGATCGTTTAGGAGGATGTTTAGATTATTTTGATAAAGCTCCTGGCGGTCTGGGAAGGTGGATGCCAAAGCTTCATAAATGGTGTTTGCTTGGATTTTGGCCAGCTTAGGGCTTAACCAGATATGGATATCTTTTCCTTCGTCATTTCCTTGGCAGCGGTGCTTGCCCCCTAAGGCTTCTTCTTCGCAGGTCGAAAGGAGGTGGATCCCTTTTGTCACGTCGATGATCTGCATTTGGGGGTTTTCTTCATACAGGGCGCTGTAGACTTTTTGGTCGAACGATTCCCCTAGCCGGATCCAAAGGCAGGCTAAGCGGACCTGTTCGACTTCTTTGGGCTTGGGTTCATAGATATGGGGATTCGATCCTTCAGGGATCAGGGTAGTGATCGGCAAGGTGCCGCCTGAGATCCGCTCTACAAAAAAGGCGTAAGGGGCAATGCTGACAAGCACGCTCTTTTCCGTGCTGGTCGGACTCTTAGGATTGCACCCGGCAAGGGATAATGTTGTTAGAAGCAGAAAAATCCATGTTCTTATCATGATGCGCCGAAGTTAATTGAATAAAATAGCCTACGGGAGTTCAAAAAAGTGAAGAGTGATAAGAGATTGTCTGGCGTAGGCAAATCCATTCTTTTTGAGACTTGCACATTATAGCATAAAGTTTAGAGGCTGTCTACTGATTTGGACTGCCGTAGAAGCTCCCGGGTCCAGTGAGAGCTTCTGCAAGGTATTCTAGGTGCATTTTGTTTTGTAGGAATTTGAGAGATGTGTGAAAATGATTTTTTTTATGCACGTTTTGCGAGAAAAATGATGAATAGAGTGATTGGATGTGTATTTTTTTTTCTTTTGCAGGCAGGGCTTGTTGCAGAACAGGTTGATATTGTCGCTTTTTCTTATGATCGCCCTCTTCAACTTTATGCATTTCTAGAATCGCTTTGCCATTATACCCAAGGGATTCAGGATGTTTTTATTATTTATCGTTGCAGCAACAGCGCATTTGCTGAAGGCTACGAAGCTGTCAGGTCGGCGTTCAGCGATGTGAAGTTTATTGAGCAGGAATCTCCTTTTAATGATTTTCAGGAAATTTTTTTTCAAACGGTTTATGAAAGGGGGGGATCTGATTATGTGCTTTTTGCAGTAGATGATATTATTGTGACAGATAAAATTGATTTGCGGGTCTGTATTGAGAGTATGGAAGCCCACAATGCCTACGGTTTTTATTTGAGGTTGGGATGCAATATCATTGATGTCGATTCGGCCGATGTCATTTCGCAAATTCCTCCTATGCACCAAAAAGGAGAACAAATTTATCTGTGGCAGTTGAAGGATGGAAGGGGGGATTGGGCTTATCCTCATACTTTGGATATGACAGTTTATCGAAAAAAAGATTTGAATTTTTACTTGAAACAGATCAGTTTTACCAATCCTAATGAATTAGAGGGGCATATGGACCAGTCTCCTTCAGAGTTTTATGGGCTTTGTTATGAGACATCGAAAATGGTCAATATTCCTCTCAATATTGTCAGCGAGACAAGTGGCACGAAGCAGATGAATGTTGGTCCCCAAAATTTGTTGGACAAGTTTAATGAAGGATTGAAGATCGATATTTCTCAATTTCATCAGGTCGATAATAAATCCACTCATGTATATATTTATTCCCCTGGATTTATTCCGAGAAATTAGAGTCTGTCGTTGAAATCAGGTTTCGTCGAGTTTTTGGATTATTTTGGTCGATTTTTGAATCTTTTTCGGGGGTTACTCCACGTAATGTTCATATTAGCCCCCTAAAAATATTCAAAAATCGACTTAAAAGAACCGAAAAATCGACAGAAACTGATTTCAACGACAGGCTCTTAGG
>CAZEYJ010000072.1:0-9778 GCA_964516795.1 uncultured bacterium | reverse complement strand
GCCACCCGCTGCTGCTGCCCTCCTGAAAGCTGGCTGGTCAGCTTGTAAATGTGGTTTTTCAGGTGGAAGGCTTCTAAAATTTTAAAGACTTTTTGCTCGATCACCGATTTAGGGAGTTTTTTGAGCTTAAGGCTGTAGGCCACATTGTCGAAGACATCCAGGTGGGGGAAGAGGGCGTAGTTCTGGAAGACGATATTGATCGGCCTTCTGTGGATCGGCCAATCGGAGATGTCGCTGTCTCCAAGAAAGATTTTTCCGGCGTCGCCTTTTTCCAGCCCGGCGATCAGGCGCAGGAGGGTCGTTTTCCCGCAGCCGCTAGGTCCCAGCAGGGCGAAGAACTTGCCCGCAGGGATATGAAGACTGATATCGTTGATGATTGTGCCGTCATTGACCGATTTTCTAAGTTTTTCTAGCCTGATGCTTCGCATTGTACAAAAACCCCTCGCCACGTTTGGGTGCAATTTTATGTCCTTTCAGAATTTCCTCCTAGAATTATTCATATGCCGGCGATCTTTTTTCAAAGAGCATTTTTCGGTGATCCATTTTTGCTGAGGAAAAAGGGGCATCGAGAACAGCTCTTAAAAGGGATTCTTGAGTTAATTTGTCCGTCAGCCTAAACTTTGCATATTTTAGAGGCTGTTAGAAGTTGTCTCTTAAGTCACATCAAGAGTTGAGGTTATGGAACGTAAAAAGCTAGTTATCGTTGGATCTGGGCCGGCAGCCTACACTGCAGCCATCTATGCCGCAAGGGCCAATCTTCACCCGCTTGTCTATGAGGGTTTTTTCTCAGGGCCTGCCGGAGGGCAGCTGATGACCACCACAGAGGTCGAAAATTTTCCTGGATTTCCCGAAGGGATCACAGGACCTGAGCTGATGGACAGGATGCGCAAGCAGGCTGAGCGTTTCGGCACCACCATTGTCACTGAAGATGTGGTCTCTATCGACATGACGAAGCGTCCCTTTCTTGTTAAGGGGAGCCCGACAACTGTTTTAAGCGATGCGGTGATCATTGCTACTGGGGCGACCGCCAAAAGGCTTGATATTCCGGGAACACTGGATGGAGAGTTTTGGCAAAAAGGGGTCACAGCCTGCGCCGTCTGCGATGGGGCAGCGCCAATCTTTAGAAATAAGGACCTCTTTGTCATCGGCGGCGGGGACAGCGCCGTGGAAGAGGCGATCTTTTTGACCAAGTTTGGGAAGATGGTCTACCTCGTCCACCGCAGGGACCATTTACGTGCTTCGAAGATCATGTGCGCCCGCGCTTTCGAACACCCAAAAATCGAGATCCTTTGGGATACCGTCTTGGAAAAAGTCGAAGGGGATGCGGTCGTCGGCTCCGTGACTTTAAAGAACCTCAAAACAAACGCTGTGCAGAAACGGGATGCCGGCGGAGTTTTTTTTGCGATCGGCCATCAGCCCAATACGGGATTTTTAGCTGGTCAGATCGAGCTCCACCCTAACGGCTATATCAAAGTCGTCCCCGATTCGACCCGCACAAGTGTCGAAGGGGTTTTTGCTGCAGGGGATGTCCAAGACCACGTTTACCGCCAGGCTGTCTCTGCCGCCGGCTCAGGCTGCATGGCAGCCCTTGACGCAGAGAGATGGCTTTCAGAGAAGGGC
Organism: uncultured bacterium; assembly: GCA_964516795.1. GTDB lineage: Bacteria > Chlamydiota > Chlamydiia > Chlamydiales > Rhabdochlamydiaceae > Acherontichlamydia. The sequence goes on along the minus strand of CAZEYJ010000072.1, from coordinate 8,158 downwards.
TTGATATCGTGATGAGAGCTTGGAGCTATAGCCTGCTGTGCTGCTTGCCAATGGGCCTTTTTTCTCTTGAGACAAAGCCCTGGCTTGGCAACCTCGGGGAATTTGAGTTTGCTTCCGCGTATACCTACAGCCGCTTCACACGCGTCCAAGATGCCCGTGTCCAACCGCATGGGCCGTCGAATGACCATCTCCTCCGCCTCGATTTGAAAGTGACCCCTTCGGCGATATGGGATGTCCAAGCAGAGCTTGAGCTGACCGCTACTCCCCGGCAAAGTTTTGGTTATCGGAGCGCCGCAGTTCAAGGAAGGGTCCAGTGGTTCAATGATATTGCCGGCGATCTCGTCAGTTGGACGACAGGCCTTAACGTGCGCGAAGTGTCCGGTGTCAGCCTGCGCGACGTCAGTTCTCCTTACCATGCTTACCTTGATATCGAACTGACCTCTGCAATCGGTAAAGAGTGGTCGAAAAAGGCCTATTGGGTGGCGCGGACGTGGGGAAATCTTGCTATCGGCATGGGCAACCAAGGATCTCCCTGGATTTCAGCCCTCTGGGTAGGGGAGAAGAATTGGAACAATCGGCATCGGGCGATCCTTTTTGCCGACGGCTATGTTGGCTTAGGAATTAAGCAGCATGTCAACGTCGACCATTTCCACGGCTGGGGAAAGTTCCAGCACCGCTCGATCGATGTCGGCGCCGGCTACCAATACCATTTCGATCTCTGGGGCGATCTGACCCTCTCTTATGCCTATCGGGTCTATGCCCGCACCTTTCCCGAGAAGGTCAGTTTCCTGACCATCGAATATAAGATTCCCTTTTCCGTCCTTTAAGTGGCCTTTTTGAGATAGAGGGTTTTGAACTGCCTTCGGCTCGGCTCCAGCATCATCAATCCCATCCCTTTAGCATGCGCATCCTCTCGGAAGGAGGCGATCAGGCGGTTGATCCGCGTTTTGATTGCATCATTCTCCAGGTTGTGCACGATCGGCTCCACTTCACTGGGTACATCGACGTCAGCGACGAGAACCGTTGGATGAAGGAGCTCCGGATCGTAGTGGGGCTTGACAAGGGAAGAGGAGAAATCAGTGAAAGGAGCGAAAAAGCCGTGAAGAACGGGAGCCGGCTCATCGGGCAATTCCCTTTTGCGGTTGTATTGATCGGTAAATTCTGCTAGCATGCTGTGGCCTAGTCCCGATTCATCGGAAGAATCCTCCATGGAGCCGAATAGGCCTTCCATCAAGGATTTTAGCCCTGCTTGCTGTTCCTCTGAGAGTGTGATGGGGGAGATGCAGACTGCAGATTCTGATTGAGGTTCAACCAGCGCGGGATCGAATAAAGAGCCGCTGCTCGTGGAAGGAGCTTCTACAGGAGTGCTTGTGTTGACCTTTCCTTCGTGGAAGAATTGCACGGCTTCTGCATAATTAGTTGTGATGTAGTTGCCTTGAGAAGTTTTCTTTTGGGCATACCAAGTCTGTTCTTCGTGGGGATCTAAAGGAACAATTGAAAGGGAGAAGATCAGGCGGGTTTCCAAAGCATCTTGGATCAGATTGACGCGAGGTTGCCAGCTCTGTCTTTCCTCCTCAGAGTGATATTGTTTCATATTTTGTTCAAATATCTCGATGGAATGGGTTGGCATTCTTTTTGAATCAAGGCGGGTAATTGTATTTTTTTTGATGTCAGCTATGATAGGATCTAAAGGAAGTCCTAAATGAGCTCGTCGAGAGCGCGCTTGGACCTCTTCATTGACTTCTTCTCTAAGCTTTTGCTGTTCCAATTCTCGAAAGGTTCCCTCTTGCTCCGGAGGAAGGATGCCAAATTGAACAAGAGTGCGGGCCTTGTTATCAATTTCGGCCAGCCTCTCCTCGACGGAAGGGGAGTGGTAAATGCTTCCTACAAGAGATGTTTGGACGATCTCGAACCGGTGCATGTTGTAAGTTTTGATTTCTGCTGCCATAAAAACTCCTTTTTAAATGTAATTGTTTTTTTTAATTTGCTTGTTGTTTAATGTTTAACAATTTAGAGAAATACGCACACATTTTGTGTGTTGTGGTTTTTTTGTAAAGTTAAAATCGAGTTTGTTATTATTTTGTATTTTAATTTAGTAAAATTATAATTTTAGGTTTTATTGAGATGGTTTAAGTGTGAATAGTTGAATCTTAATGCTTTATGATGAGAAGAGAGAGGGGGTGATTTTTTCTTGAAAGCTTATATGAAACCCAAGTTGCAACTTCAGGACAACTACAAAATGATAAAAATGATTTAATGATAGAAACGATGAAAAAAGTGAATTCTTATCATTCATATCACTACATCCTTCCTATCATTATTTTGTTCCTGACTACAAAAGACTTTGCAGGTGTTTGGGGTAGCAACTTGGGTTATATGAACGATTAACGCGGCGACGCTGAGTCGCAAAGCCGCCAGGATTTTATATCTCTCTGCATCATTGCGGCTCTGCGTCGCCGCGTTGATCCTGGCCTAGACTAGAAGTTGTCTTATTGCCCGCGGAACCAGATGGCAACGGCGGTGACGTAGAGCTTGCAGTGGCTGATCGAGATCTGCATGTGGGTATTTTTCAGCCTTTCTTGGAGCTTGGGAGAGAAGTTGACGTAAGGTTTTCCGAGGGCGTCATTGAGGACCTCGATATCGAGCCAGGAGGCATGCTCTCCAAATCCTGTTCCCAGCGCTTTGACGACGGCTTCTTTTGCGGAAAAGCGGGCGGCAAAGTGGGGGATGGGATCTTTGTGCTTAAGGCAATAGTCCTGTTCTTGTGTTGAAAACAGCCGCGCGAGTAGCCGGTAGCCGTGGCTATCGATGCTCGAGCGGATCCTTTCGATTTCTACGATATCGTTGCCAATGCCAAGAATCGGCAGGTTTTCAGCGTTCGTCATGGTCCTCATCGTCTTCATATTCATTGGAAAGCGATTCATCGTCGCAGGCGTTGCAGAAGATCATCCTTCCCGAGGTGGTGTGCTTGACGGAGAGGACTTTGGCGTCGATCGTTTCGCCGATGTAGTTTCCTCCTCCGTTGACGACGACCATTGTGCCGTCATCGAGATAGCCGACCCCTTGGCGAGGCTCTTTGCCATAACGCTGGATCTTGATCTTAATGTATTCGCCGGCCTGCATGAGCGGTTTAAGGGCATTGGAGAGGGAGTGGATATTGATGATCCTGATTCCTTCGATGGAAGCGGTTTGGATCCGGCTGATATCGGCGGTTAAGATGTTCCCATCTAAGAGGCGCGCCAGGCGGATCAGTTTTCCGTGGGTGTCTTTTACTTCGGGGAAGTCGGTGTCGTTGAAGCGGAGGTCGAGTTCGGGGACCCCTTCCAGTTTTTTAATCACTTCTAACGAGCGGCGGGCTTTTGTTTTGGCCATTTCATCGCCGATTTCAGCAAAGGCGTAGAGCTCTTTGATAATGAAGCGGGGAATGATCAGCTGGTGGTCGAGAAGTCCTGTAGCGGCCAAGTCGATAATCCGGGCATCTGAGAGCACGGAGCTGTCGATGATGAGGTCTTTTTTCTTCTGGGCGGAGGGGGCGAACTTGACGAAGGGGATGCTGACGTAGAGCTCGTCGGAAGAGCGGAGCGTCATGATGGTTCCCAAATAGGTGCCGAAGAGGAAAAGGGCGATCTTGATGATCTCAAGCGTTTGAGGTTGCAAGACAATGGAGATCCGGCTGATGTCAAGGATAGCATCGAAGACGAGGACGAGGGCTTCGCCCATCAAGTAGCCGATAAAAATCCCGACGATGGCAATGTTAAAGGAGCGGAGGTTGAACCGTTTGAACACGATGTCGAAGCCGATGAGCAAAAAACCGAAAATGACGCCGAGGACGACTCCGATCAGGGCGTTTGCTTGGGCTGTGCCCGCAGGGCTTGACAGCATGAAAGTCGTCATGAAGAAAATGCTGAGAATAACAAAAAATAAGCGAAGAAATGTTAAAGAAATATTCATAGGAAATCCCCTAGTATTAGACCATTGAAGCTATCCCAAAAATCGACGAAAAATATTACTGGGCTAGGTTCTTGAGACGAATTGTAGAGCGGCTCAAGATTTTTGTCGATAGGTAGCGAATTTAATTTCTTTACAGAATGAAAATATGTTAGAATGATGGACTGTATGTCGAAATAATCCAAAAATTCGATGAAACCCAAGTTTGTAGACAGGCTCTTAGCCAGAAGGCTCTTCAATATTCTGACCTGATCCGAAGGGGCAATGTTCATAGACACGACCCAAGGATCAGGTCATAATATTGAAGAAAACTCGATTCTTCAGATTATTTTGGTATAAACAAGTTGGAGCGGTGTTGAAATGAAGCTAAACCATTTTAAGTTGATTGTGTTTTCCGGTCTTGTCTGGTTTGGGATAGGGATCTATTTGCTGACTTTAGGGATGCGTTTTATTGTGGGAATAGCGCAAGGCGCTGTCAATGACACGACCTCTCTGGTTGCCGTTTTTTCTCCCGCAGCGGGAGGGAGGGAGCAGGCTGCGTTGCTGTTGATCGTGATTGGTCTTTTGATCGGTTTTATTAAAGGGCGGTATGTGTTTTCCAAAACGGTCCAGAGGGTCGTTCAGAGGATTGTCTCTTTGCCTCTTCCTGTAAAACTCTCTCAAGTCTATGGAGTCGGCTATTTGGCCTTGATCGCCTCGATGGTCTTGTTGGGAATGGGCCTTAAGTGGATAGGGCTTCCTCTAGAGATCAGAGGTGTGGTCGATGTGGCGATCGGCTCTGCCCTCATGAACGGGGCGCTTCTTTATTTTCGCTCTGCTGGTGTCGTTTGCAAGCAGCAAAGTAGGATTGGAAAAGGTTGACTTTGACTTGCAGTTGATCTGCAGGAAGCCGGTTGGGGACGTTGCCGAACACTGCCTGCCAGGGTTGGCCCGTCATCGGAATGAGGTGGAAGTGCACATGGGGGACTTGTTGGAATGCAAGAGGCCCATTTTTTTCTAACACGATATAATCTTCTGCGTTCAATAATTCAGAAAAAGCTCGGGCTGCTTGAGGGATGATCGCAGAGAGCTCTGCCCATTCTTCCTCAAGCATTTCCTCCGCTTTAGCGATATGCCTTTTAGGGATTGCAAGCAGATGCCCGTCGACTCGAGGTTCATAGTCGAGCAGAAGATGAAAATGTTCGCTGGTCAAGACTTGCTGGCTTTCAATGACTTTCGGGTTGCAGAAGGCGCAGGGTTTTCCTTCGGCTGTAAAGGGGATAAAGAAAATCCCGCAAAGAAGGAGAAACAATAGGCTTTTAGGTTGGACAGGATAAAAAAATGCGATGAATTTTCTTGTCTTGCTCATCTTGTTGCTCCTTGAATTGAGGCGGCTTCTAATTCGATTAGATCGATCAGTTGGAGGATGTTATCAGATGCTGCCAATTTGAGCGATCGGTATGAATCTTTGGAAATGGCAGGAGTGTTGATGGAAAGTCTTTCCAATCGGTAGTCGTCTCGGTTCGGCTTTCCTGACAATCTCCAAGAGCGGATCCAGATTTTCTTTTGTTTTTCCGGAGGAAGCAATTGGAATAATTTATCTGCAGCGAGGATGATATTGGACAAAAGAAAGTAGTTGTCCGTGATGAAGCTGTCTTCGGAATCGCTTTCTGATTCAGAAAAGATTAAATCGCTTGTATCGAATTCTTCTGTGTCGTTTCCCTGTATCTCATTGATCAGTTCTTTGACTTGGGAAGAGAGCTGCGAGAGCTTGTTTCTAAGGACCTTGTCAGGGGCATCGTTGTGGATCGCTTGCCATACGGACGCTAATGAGGCGCGGCAGTGATATCTAGAACAGTTCAGGTGTTTTGCTTCGATCTCTTTTAAGTTGAACAGCTGTAAGACATTGATAGGGGCGTCGATCTCTCGCAGGTTATGGGAGAGGAGGAAGAGGATCTGGTTGCCAAAGAGAGAGAGTTGTGTCAGTTTAGGAAGGTGACAGACTTCAAGGGGAAGTGTTCTGAGCTGGTTGTGATGGAGATGGAGGGAGTTGAGCTGTTTAAGCTTGCCGATCTCTGGGGGCAATTTGGAGAGCTGGTTGTAGGAAAGGTCAAGGATTTTTAGGGTGGGCAAATCCCCAATTTCAGAGGGAAGATGGGAGAGCCTGTTATGGGCCAGGACCAGGATTTTGAGTTTGGAGAACTGGGTGATTTCAGAAGGGAGACTGGATAGTCTTAGAGATTGGAGATCGAAATTGACAATGGACCGTTTTTTTTTGTTATGATGAGGATCGTTTAACCATTTGCGGATGGTGGTTGCTTCAGGGAAAATGCCAATGACGCCAACGCCGAGTTTTGATTGGACGACCGACCAGATGATTTCAAGGGAGGTATCCATTTCATCTTGTCTGTAATTTTCCCATGAGTTGATGTCATAAGAGGGCGTGAGGGTTCTGCCGATTGCGTAGGTCATGATGTCCTTTGTGGGTTGTTCACTTGTGGTAGGCGGTGCCGCGGGCGATTTCGATCCCTCGGTAGAGTTGTTCTAATAAGATGAGGCGTGTCATCTGGTGGGTGAAGGTCATGGGAGAAAGGGAGAGGAGCGCCGAGGCGTTCTGTTTGATCTCGGAAGGCAGCCCGTCTGCATCTCCGATGACGATGAGAAGGCGGGAGCCTTCCTGTTCGAGCCGTTTCATTAAAAAATGGGAGAATTGTTCGCTTGTCTGTAGCTTGCCTGCCGGGTCTAAACAGAGGTAGCTCCCCTCTTGTTTGACTATTTGCTTCAATTTCTCGATGTTTTTCGCTAAGATCCATTCGATTGCTGCAAACGGCTTTAGGCGCTGGGTGTATTCGCTGAGCCCCTCTTCGAGCCAGCTTTCTTTGGCCTTTCCGACGGTGGCAATTTTGATTTTGTACATGGGTTATGCGTATGGTGACAGGTTATTTTTATTGGGATCCCAACCGAGCGATGTTCGATTTTAATCTGCCTCTGCTCGGCCGTCCTATTTTATGGTATGGTTTTTTATTTGCATTCGGCTTTTTTGTTGCCTATTGGGTTCTAGTTTATCTTCTCCGGTGTTATTTTCTCTATCACTCTGAAGTTTTTTTTGCAGATATTGTGCATTGGCCCGATTTAATTCTCAAGTTGAAGGGGAGGGAAAAGCACAGATCGGTCTTTAAAGTCATTTTTTCCCATTGCTCCGCTGATGTCCAGAAGCAGATCGACCATTATGAGCCGGGCCGTTTGATGACAAAAGGTTTGCAAGAGGGGGTTGTCCGCGGGATCAATGCATGCTTAAGAGATGCGGATGGAAAAGAGCGTCCGATGAAGGAAAGGGGGCTGCTATGGGTACAAAGGCATTTAAGCCCTTTTGGACAGCTCCGGTTGCAGCGACGCCTTGCTCTTGAGCAGGACCTTTTTCCGCTAGTTAAAACACTGCGGCGGCGGGCTAAAGAGGTGGCTGAGAGGCTGACCGTGTATGTTGTGATCGGGACTCTGGTCGGGGCCCGTTTGGGAGATCTCCTTTTTTATCAGGATTGGAAGATTCTTGTTCAGGACCCTTTGGCCGCCATCCGGATTTGGGAAGGTGGGCTGGCCAGCCATGGAGGGGCTGCAGGGATTTTGATCGCTTTGGTGTTTTTTGACAGGATTATCAGAAAAGCTTATCCGATCTTTTCCCTGATCAAGATTTTAGATTATGTGGTGATCCCGACTGCGCTGGCGGCGATTTTTATCCGGATCGGCAACTTCGTCAACCAGGAAATTCTAGGGAAACCTACCGATGTTCCTTGGGCGGTCGTCTTTGGCCATCCGGCCGATGGCGCCCCTATTGTTCCCCGCCATCCCGTTCAGCTCTATGAAGCGTTGGCGTATTTGAGTATTTTTTTCTTCCTAGTTGTTTATTGGAGGAGGAAGCCTTTTTCCAGGCCGGAGGGGAAGATCAGCGGACTCTTTCTGATCTTTGTGTTCAGCGCCCGCTTTTTTCTGGAGTTTTTTAAAGAAGAGCAGAGCGTCTATTTGAACAATGCCGCTTTGCTTTCAATGGGCCAGCTGTTGAGCCTCCCATTCATTGCTTTGGGATTCTGGCTTTTTTTCCATCGCAAGAATGAGTTCGCGCGTCTTTAAAGCGTCAAACGGGGTCAGGGGGATCGCTTTTTTTGTGATCTCTTCGATCTGTTTAAAGAGGTGCTCCGAGGTGCATTTAAAGGGACGGCTTAGCAAGTAGCTGATG
>CAZEYJ010000071.1:0-30433 GCA_964516795.1 uncultured bacterium | reverse complement strand
GTTTGGTCTTTATCAAAGAGCGTTTGATAAAGATGATGCGAAAAGTTTAGAAAAATTGCAAAAGAGCTTGATTCCGTTTGTTCAACAAATTCTTAGTGGTATTGCCTTTATGCATGCTCAGAATATTATTCATGGAGATATTAAGCTGGATAATATTCTCCTGGCTATGTCTGGGGATCAAGTCAGGATTTCGGATTTGAATGGTGCGGTTGAATTGCCGGGTCGCATAAGAGCAGGAACGCTTTCTTGTTATGCTCCGGAACAAATTGTGGAGATGAAGTTTTTGTGTGCATTTATTCTCCCCAAGGCAGGGATTCCTTCTGATGAAGATGTGCCTGAGATAGTAGCTCAGCCTGATTTTAAAAAGAGTGAAGTTTGGCAGGCCATGCTCACTATTGCTCAAATGAGCAAAGGACATCTTAGTGAACCTTTCCGTAATAGAATAGAGGAATATATCGCTAAGGCGGATGAGATAGAATCGACGGCGGAAGATTTTGCTGAAACAAAGTTTACTCAAGGAACTAGTGCGTATAGGGCACTAAAGGGCAAATATTTTGCTGATGTAATGGATAGTTATATTAGGAGCCTGTCTAGAGAGGGATTGTTTTCCGATTTAGTAGCGGAAAAGCCACTGGAAACTTTGTTAGTTGGGATGTCGTTCTTTAATCCTGAGCACAGGATAACTTCGGCTCAAGCGTTTCAATATGCAATGAATGACATCGAGTAAAAGAAGACCGGCCTTTTAGAAATAAGCAAGCCTCGCAGGTATACCGAACGCGGCCTGAAACTTGGAATTTGGCAAAGTCCGGCGCCCAGAGTTTGAAGCAGCGAAGCGTCGACGAAGCAGCTCAACTTGAATAAGTTGAGCGATGGAGGCGGCTTCAAAATCTGGGATGCCGGCGCGGCCAAAATCCAAGTTTCAGGCCGCGTTCGGTATAACAACTGCGAGGCTTGTGTTTTTTGTATGCAGCGTCTTTAGGAAAAGAATCACATTGTGGAACGTCTAGGGGAATCGTTGGGGGATGTCGGCTTGCTTATCACGAAAATGCCGTGGACGGACCCATCGCTATTTTTATAGCGGAGATCAGATGGGGATGAAGGCTTGAGGTGGGCTGCGGGCGGTTTATATTTGGAAGCGTCAGAGATAATGATAAAAGGCCATTGCATGAGCTCAGAAAGCCCTGGGACGTTAGAGTTTTTAAGTGTCGATCCATGATCGGCCCCCGTTAAAATGACTGCTTTGCCTTGGCCGATCTCCTTGTTCATGATCTGTTTTGCGGTGTAGTTCAAGCCTAAGATCCTTTTCTCCAAGTCCAACGGCAGGTCGGGGTGGCAGCCTGCAACAGCTGACACGGGAGAATCGATCGCAACGATCCGGATCTTTTCTTTTTTCGCGCATTGGATCAGTCCTGCATAAGAATAGGGGGCGACAAGCCGGTATTTTTTGTCGAGTTTTTTGAGAAAGTAGGCTGTTTGGGGCGCAAGCTCTTGATTGTCGTTTTCAACCCATTGATCCAGCTCTTTTTGCATGGAGCCTGATTTGATGAGTTCAAGGAACAATGTGGTCACGCCCATGACTTTGAGCTGAGGCATGTTCTCGATGAGGAATTGTTTGGGCGCTGTATGGGTATGGGATTCTCCGATGCAGAGGCCTGAAAAATTATTGATCTGATAGACCTCTTTTAACAGGTCGGCGGGGATTGTGTGTTTGAGGATGCACTTGACAGGTTGCAGAGGGGGGAGTTCCTTGAAAAAGGCGAGAGCTTTTGCTACCAATCGATGGGATTGGTTGCGCAGGTCGCTTTCGCTATTGAGCTGGGAAGAGGCGAAAAAAGCTTCAAGAGCCGCACTTTGAGGAGGATAGGAACTGGAAGGTTCGAATGAGGTGTTTGCGCTCACAACATGGCTCCTTGCAAGTTAAATAAAAGTTTGCTTTATTAGTTAAATTATATCAATTTAGCATCATTAAGACAAATAGATAATATTAAATTAGGATTAAAATATTTATTATGCTATTTTTTGACTTTGTGGCCTGCATAGTTGCTTAAGCCATCGTAGGCTGCGTACTTATACAGGTCGTGGAGGGTGGGGAAGTTAAAGACTTGGCCGATGATCTCGTTGAGGTTTTTTTTCTCTTCGACGAGGATCACGCCGTAGTGGATCAGCTCGGTGGCGATATGGCCGATGATATGGACCCCTAGGACTTGCAAGTTGTCTTTGCTGAAGACGAGTTTCAAGAAGCCCGCTTTTGCCCCTAAAATTTTTCCTCGGGGCATATCGGCATAGCGTGCGATCCCTGTCATGTAGTTGAGCTTGGCCTGGATCGCTTCGTCTTCTGTGACGCCGACCATGGAGACTTCGGGGATCGTGTAGATCCCGTAGGGAAAGTAGGTGGGGAGATGTTTTAGGTCTTGTGTCTGGAAGATGTGGGCGACGGCAACGCGTCCTTGGTCCATGCCGGTGCTGGCCAGGGCGGGGAAGCCGACGACATCGCCGACGGCAAAGATGTTGGGGATGTTGGTCCGGTATTGTTTATCGACGAACACTTGTTCTCTTGGTCCGACGTTGAGGCCGATCTTTTGGTAGTTTAGCTCTTTGATGTGGCCGCTTCTTCCGGCGGCGTAGAGGAACATGTCGACTTGTCGTTTTTCTCCCGATTTGAGGGTGATTTCGATTGGATCTTGATCGTTTTTGGCCGGTGTGATCGAAGCGAGGCTTGTATTGAACAAGATCTCGATGCCGCTGGCTTGCATTTGCTGGACAAGGGAAGCTGAGATCTCATGGTCGATATGGGGAAGGATCCTCTCTTTGTCGTTGACGAGATAGACTTTGGTTCCCATGGTCGCAAAGATCGTTGCATACTCGCATCCGATCACGCCGGCGCCGACGATGCAGAGGGAATCTGGGAAGTGGGTGATCTGGAGGATCGAATCGGAGTCGTGGATCCGCTTGCCATCGAAGGGGATGTTCGCGGGGTGGTAGGGGTAGGATCCTGTGGCGATGATGATATACTCGCCTTGGATGAGCTGGGCGTCTGGCCCGGTGATCCGGATCGTATGCGGGTCTTCAAAGGAGGCTGTCCCTTTAAAGATTGTCACACCGTGGCGTTTTAAATTATCTTGGATCTCGTGGGCTGCTGTGTCGGAGACGTAATTTTTCCTGAACATGAAATCTTCAATGGAAGCTTCATGCTGCAAGTTGCGGTCGATGCCGAAAAGTCCCTTTTCATATTTTCCTGAAAAATAGAGTGCTGTCTCTTTGAGAGTTTTGGAAGGGAGGGTCCCTGTGACGACTTCGGCGCCGCCAAAAACGGGTTCCTTTTCAATGATCGCGACTCGATGGCCGAAATAGGCTGCCTTCACAGCAGCTTTTTCTCCCGCAGGGCCTGTTCCTATAACGATCAAATCAAATTTTTGCATCCATAGCTCGCTTAGAGACTGTCTCTGATTTAAGCTTCTGTCAATTTTCGGGTTCTTTTGAGCCGATTTTCGACTCTTTTGCGCGGGGGAATATCAACATTCTGTATATTACCCCGCGCAAAAGAGTCGAAAATCGACCAAAATAATCCTGAAAATCGACGAAGCCTTAATTCAGAGACAGTCTCTTACTGATCTGAATTTGTAGACAGTGGTATAAGACTTGTGCTACCACAAAGGAATAAATAATGCAAATTTGTTCGGGAGGAGCGGCGTGGAAGGTCAAATCGAGTTTCAGGCGGAGTCTTTAGAGCACAAGATCAAACACTACCTGATCACAACAATGGGAGTGACCCTTGACGAGGCGACCCCTGAGGAGTTCTATCGCGCTTTTGCTTTGACGCTGCGCGAAGAGATCATGATCAACTGGACGGCGACGACCCACACTTATAAAAAATGCCAGGCGCGGACCCTTTATTTTTTGTGCATGGAATATATGCCCGGCAGGTTTTTAGGAAATAACATCACGAATATCCATGCGGTCCAGCTCGTCAGGCATGTGATGAAGGCGATGAAGCGCAGCTATGAGCTCGAGCAGTGCTTTGAGCCCGATCCGGGGCTTGGCAATGGAGGGCTTGGAAGGCTTGCCGCCTGTTTTCTCGATTCCCTTGCTACGCAGCAATATCCTGCCGTGGCTTATGGGCTCAGATATCAGTATGGGATTTTTGACCAGGAGATCTGGGACGGGGTCCAGGTGGAGAGGCCCGAAGTTTGGCTCTTGCATGAAAACCCTTGGGAATACAGGCGCGATACACACGCCGTCCCTGTTTATTACTCAGGACGTTCTACTCCAGCTCTCAATAAAAAAGGGGTTCAGATTTACGACATCGTGGATTATGAAGAGGTAAGAGCCCTTGCTTACGACATCCCTATCATTGGTTATAAGGAAAGCGGCGATTTTAATGTGAACACCTTGCGCTTATGGACGACAAAGGAATCTCCGCGCAATTTCCAGCTGCAGAGGTATAATGCCGGGCTTCTCGACCAGGCCGCGGAGAATACGTCGTTGACAGATGTCCTTTACCCAAATGATAACAATGAGACGGGCAAACGGATTCGGCTGAAACAGGAGTTTTTGCTTGTTGCCGCATCGCTTCAGGATATCATCAGGCACCAGCTCCATACGTATTCCAATATGTCGAATATCACCGACAAGGTCAGGATCCATATCAACGATACCCATCCTGCGCTGGCGATTGTTGAATTGATGCGCATTTTGCTGCAGGACCATCAGTATGGATGGGGCGAAGCGTGGGACGTGGTGAGGACTTGCTGCAACTTCACGAACCATACGGTATTAAAAGAGTCGCTAGAGGAGTGGAACCAGAACCGGGTCGAGTATCTGCTTCCGCGCCAGTACCATATCTTGGAACAGCTCAATCTTGAATTCTGCAATGCGGTCCGCAAGAGCTATCCCGGAGATGAGGAGAAGGTCCGCCGGATGTCGATCATTGAAGGAGGGCAGGTCCATATGGCCAATTTGGCCATTTACGGCTCCCATCGGGTCAACGGTGTGGCAGAGCTCCATTCGGAGATCTTAAAATCGGTTGTCTTTAAGGATTTTTACGAGATGTATCCCGATCGGTTTACTAACGTGACCAATGGGGTAACGCAGCGCCGCTGGATCCTGCATATCAATTCCCGCTTGGCCCATTTTATTTCTAAAAGGATCGGCAAAAGCTGGCTCGTCAATTTCCCTCATATCGAACTGCTTGCCAAATACGCCTCCGATCCGGAAAGCCAGCAGGAATTCCTCGAGATCAAAAAAGAGAACAAGCAGAAGCTGCTCGAGTATTTGCGCTCTCACAATCCCCTTCGCGATTTCCGCGGTAAAGAGATCGGCCATTATCCTCTCCTCGACGAAACGGCCCTGTTCGATGTGCAGATTAAGCGGCTCCACGAATACAAGCGGCAGTTGATGAACATTTTGCATGTGATCATGGTCTATCAGGAGCTCAAGGCCAATCCCAACGCACGGGCGATCAAACGGCTCGTCTGTTTTGCGGGGAAAGCTGCGCCCGGTTATGAAGTGGCAAAAAATATCATCCACCTGATTTGCTGTGTTGCCCGCCGGATCAACGATGATGATGATGTCAATGCAAAGCTCGGCGTTGTCTTCATTGAAAATTACAATGTCTCACGAGCAGAAGTGATCATTCCTGCGGCCGATCTTTCTGAGCAGATCTCGACTGCCGGAATGGAGGCTTCGGGAACAGGCAATATGAAACTGGCGATGAACGGGGCATTGACGATCGGCACAGAAGATGGGGCTAACATCGAAATGCATCGGGAGATTACCGATGCATGGTGGCCGTTTGGCTTTGGGAAGAGCAGCGCAGAGAATGTGAAGATGCGCGAGGAGCGTTCCTATAGCTCTTGGGATATTTATATGCACGACGAGCAGATCCGCCAGGCGATGGACTGCTTGCGCAACCGCTGTTTTGCTGAAACGGAGGCGGAACATGAGGCCCACAGCAGTCTTTACCGCCTTCTGCTCGAGCCGCGGAACTCAGATCTTCCCGACCGCTACTTTGTCTTAAGCGATCTGCGCGATTATTACGAGACTCAAAAAAAAGTCGAAGCCCTCTATCTGCAGCCTGCCAAGTGGGCCGAGGTCGCCTTGCACAACATCGCCGGCATGGGCAAGTTCTCAACCGACGAATCGATCCACAATTATGCCAAAAAGATCTGGGAGATCCACCCTTGCCCTGTCGATAGGGCCGAGCTGGAAAAAGTGCGTGCCGACTATAGCGAGCACGACAAATGCCGGATCCTCTGAGCTCATTTTAGTTGCGTCTTTTGTTAAATCTTCTGCGGCTGTATTTTTGTTCCTCTTTCTGAATGTTGAAGGTTAGTATGGGCGGTTCAGTTAGAGCGTGTTCTTCGCTTGAGTGTTGTTCAGCTGTTTTACCTGCGGATCCGCCTCCTGGAAAGGAGGAAAGGGATTCTGTGTCAATGACCATTGAAGACCTTTCAAATGATGTTTTAGGGATGATTTTTCTCTATGCGGCCAATGGAGGAAAGGAGCTGCAAACAATGTGCAGGCTTCGGAATGTCAGCTCGAGATGGTATCAGGTATTAGACCTTGAGGTCATCGGGCGACTCTGGGGGGAAATGCGAAGAGAAACCGGCCATCCGGAGTTGCGTGATTTACATGAGATATTGGCGGTTCGGGTTTGTTACCATCCGAAATTCAGGAGTTTAGAGGAGGGGGAACCTACTTATTTTTCCCGCTTTGCCGCTTTGACCGACACGCTAAGAAATCATGGAGCCTCAATTCCTGAGCATGGGACGGTTTTAGGATTTGATGCGCGTCGTTATGAGCAGATGCAGCGAGAGATCGATTTGTCTCGCGAAGCGGCATGGCCGTCTATTTTAAGGTGTCGTGACCGTTTTGGAGCGGCTATGGTATTGGCCTCTCGAGAACAGATCAATCAACGGTTTTCACAGATTAGCCTGGAGGAAAGGTTTAACCAACCGCAGAGCTTAGTGCGTATTCCTGACGATATTCATTTGCCGGCGAGAGTTTATCCCTGTAATGGGCTAATGATCTCCCGGTGGTTTCATCATCCCCTCAACGCTGAAGCAATGACTTTGATTTCTCAGCTAGATCTTCAGGGAGTCCAGTTGAAGGGACTTCTTCCGGAAATTGGCGGTCTGATCAATTTAACGGATCTGAACCTTTATAGGAACGAGCTGACGAGCCTTCCGCGCGCTATTGGAGATCTGACCAAGCTAACGGATCTGAACCTTTGCTACAATCGGTTCTCCAGTTTTCCTAGAGCGATTGGTGATCTGATCAATTTAACGGATCTGAACTTTAGATGTAACCAGTTGGCCAGCCTTCCTAGCGCAATCGGCAATCTCACTCGATTGTCAACGCTTGATCTGAGCTGGAATCAGTTGAAAGTTCTTCCCTCCGCAATGGGCAAGCTGACCAACTTAGTGGAACTTTTTGTTACGGATAATGAGCTGAAAAGATTTCCTCCGTTCATCTGCCGCTTTACCAAGTTGACAACGCTTTATCTGAGCCAGAACCAGTTGGCCGCGCTTCCCGGCGCTATTGGCGATTTGACGCGATTGGAATGGCTCGGGCTTGAAGGCAACTGGTTAAAAAGCCTTCCGAATGCAATCGGCAATCTGACCCAGTTGGAGGGGCTTTTTATTGATCAGAATCAATTGACAAGCCTTCCCAAGGAAATGACAAACCTTGTCGAGCTAGGAGAACTTTATCTTGGAGGCAATCCGCTGATTTTTGTTTTGGATCATCATTTTCAAGAAAGTCAAGATCCTGAGGGCAGGCCTTACGTTTACGCTGAGCAATCCCATCAGAAATATCTGGCTTGCGCAAGCTATCGCTGCCGGACGCCCGTGGCTTTGTTGTGCCAGGAGATCCATCTCGGAAAAGAGGTTCCCGCCCTTGAGCAAGCCTTTGATCGGTTGCCTGATGAGATGAAGCAGCGCATTTGCGGCAATTGGGAGGAGATCCCTTCTTCTTTAGGGGGATTTGAAGCGGAGCAGAACCTTTTTGCCGACAGGGCGAGGTTTGTCAAAGCAGTCATTGGAGCGATAAAAGAAAGGTTCGATCGGCTTGCTGAAGGGCAGCGTTTGCAGGTCGGATGGCATGTATGGGATTTAGCCGGCCGGCCGGAAAGAGAGGATGGCGGGTATTGGGACAAAAAGCTCGCAGAGGACAACATCATCCGGCTGGTCGACGCTATGGAATTATACCGAAATGAACTTTTGGCTCTTGAGTCTATTTCGGTATAGGTCGAGGTTATCTCTTTTTGCTTTTGCCGCCAAAGATAAGGGAGCCAAAGCCAAGGATAAGGGCGACGATCCCTGCGATTTTCGAAGTGGAAGCGACCCCTTCATAGAAACTGATCTGATTTTTTCCTTCGTTGATCTTGCCTTGCGCGCCTTGGGTCAGTCCCTTGCCGACTTCTTTGCTAAAAGGGTTTTGGGAAAATAGGCCGTTTGCCGAGTTGACTTTGCCTTGCGCATTTTCGACTTTGATTTTTCCGGCTTCGACTTGTTGCGTGACATACATGGAGAAGCCGATCAGAGCAATGCCGGCGATGATTAGAATAATGGGAAGGACCCGTCTTTTTTTCATTTTTTTGACCTTTTTGTAGAGAAAACTCAATTATCTTCATCAAATGAGTTTTATCGATTTCTGTCAAAAAAAATTTTATGTCGCGTCGGTCCCAGGGCCCATGAAGCCCCATTTTTTCAGGAGATTGTCGTATTCTTTAGAGGATTTTAGTTTATCTAGACCTTCATTGAAAGCTTCGATGAGCTCCGGGGCTTGGTTGTGCAAGGTGATCATGCGCAGCCCTGAGTTGTCGAGCGGTTCGGTGACGATTCTCAGTTTCCCTTGGTAGAGGTCTTGGCAGTAGGCCTCGGCCATGAGCCTATCGACAAGGGCTCCGTTGATCGTGCCTGTGCTGACATCATTTAAAGCTCTGGCTATCGAGTCGTAATTGCGGATTAAAATGCCGGGGTATTTTTCCAAGATGCTGGTCCCCGAAGAGCCGGGCATGACGGCGATCTCTTTGCCCGAGAGTTTTTCTAAAGAGGTATAAGGATAGGAAGCTGGGACGACGAGGACGGGCCCTGTCTTCAGGTAAAGCTCAGAAAAGTCGTAGGTCTGCTGGTTGAAGTTGTAGGGAGGAAGGGAAAATAGGATCGCTGCGTACTGCTTTTTTTTCAGCCCTTCCATTAGGACATCCCAGCTGACAGAGACTTTAGAGATGGCGATATGTTCTTTTTTTCCGATCTCTTGAAGGAGCTCGGTAGAAAATCCTGTTAAGTTTTTTTCTTTGCCTTCGACAAGAAGGGGATACCAGGAAGGATCGACGCCTACTTGATAGGTTGTTTTTTGAGAACCGCCGCAACTGAAACCGACGCAGCAAAGAACCATTAACCAAATGTATTTCACCACTTGCTCCTACACAATATCTAATCGGTTTAACTATACTGAGGAAGATTCAAACGCACAAGTGATTTTGGTCTGTAGGCAGTCTCTTAAGAAGATAGAACTTTTGAATTCGAGGATTTTATGCAAAAGAAAACAGGTGTGCTCCTTGTTAATTTCGGCGGGCCTAGATCGATTGATGAGATCCGGCCGTTTTTGACTGAGCTTTTGACTGATACCGATGTGATCCGCACATCGCTCCCCTCTTTTTTGCATCGGCTTTTGTTTAAGAGGATTGCGAAGAAGAGGTCGAAAAAAGTGGCGCATGATTACGAGCTCATTGGAGGCAAGTCGCCGATTTTTGAGGACACGGAGGCGATTGCTGAACGGTTAAGGAGCAAGCTTAGGTGTCCCGTCTTGACATTTCACCGGTATTTGCCTGGAACCCATGCTCAATTTGTCAGTGATATGAAGCTGTTTGCAGATTGCGAGTCGGTCAGGGTCTTTCCGATGTTTCCTCAGTTCAGCTATACGACGACAGGCAGCATTGCCCGCTGGTTCGCCGAGCATCTTTGCAAGAAGACCGTGGAGAAATTCCGCTGGATCAAATCCTATCCTGAGGACCCCGGATTCATCGAGCCTTTTCAGGCTGTTTTGCAAAAAACGCTGGAAGAAAACCAGTTTTCCGAAGAGGAGACTTTTCTTCTTTTTTCCGCCCATGGGCTGCCAAAAAGTTACATTTCCACAGGCGACCCATACCAGGGAGAGTGTGAAAGCTCATTTAAAAAGATGGTTGAAAGGTTTCCTCGCGCAGCGCACCGGCTATGCTATCAGTCCCTGTTTGGCAAAGAGGAGTGGATCAGGCCTTACACAGCAGAGTTTTGCGAAGAGCTGGGGGCTCAAGTTAAAAGCTATCGGAACGTGGTCGTCGTTCCGTTGAGCTTCACATCGGACCATATCGAGACCCTTTTTGAAATTGAGCAGCAGTATCTTCCTATTTTAAAGGCCCATGGGTTCAATGCGGTCCGCTGCCCTGCAATGAATAGGAAGGAAGAGTGGATTGACGGGATAGCCAAGATCATCAGTTCATCAGATTGGGTGAGCAATGGAAAGTTGGTGAGGGGACGTTAACTCGGCTTTAACTCATAAAGAAGAAGCGCAGAACGTAAAAAGCGAGGATGCTCATCGTGGCGCTTGCCGGAATGGTGATGACCCAGGAAAGGATGATATCGCGGATGACGTTCAGGTTCAGAGCGCGGATCCCTCTTGCGAAGCCGACGCCGAGGACGGCGCCCACAAGGCAGTGGGTCGTCGAAATAGGCATGCCGAGCTTCGACGCGATCAGGATCGTTGTTGCAGCCCCGAATTCAGCGCAGAACCCCCGTGTCGGGGTGAGTTCCGTGATCTTCTTTCCAATCGTCTCGATTACGCGCCAGCCCCAAGTGGCAAGGCCGATCACGATCCCCAGGCCGCCAAAGGCAAGGAGCCAGGATGGGATTGAAGCGACTTCAGAGATCTGTCCGTTTTTGATGATGTCCAGGACGGCGGCAACGGGACCGATCGCATTGGCCACGTCGTTTGCTCCGTGGGCAAAAGCGACAAAGCAAGCGCTGAGGATTTGGAGATAGACGAACATTTTTTCCACGTTCCGGTATTCAGACGTCCTTTCAGAAAAGTGGGTTTCCTGGCGCAATGTAGCGGAGAGCGATCTGACTTCGGTCAGCAGCTCGCCGACCTTCTCATGCGTCTTATCAAAGGATGCGACGTGGACCCTCTGGAGATGTTTGATCGCTTTTTCCAGGCTCACGACGCTCTGCGGCAGGTTGCGGGAAGGGGGGGGCCGCTCGATTTCTGAAATGGGAATTCTTTGGACGATCCAATAGCAGATCCCCGAAGCGACTAGGCCTGAGAGTAGGGAGATTCCCAATGCTTGCGGGAACGAAATGTTCAGATTGAGGTTCTCAAGTCCATTAAAGATCAGGCAGAGTCCGAACGTTGTAAAGACGATGAAGATCAAAAAGGGAAGTAATTTGCGCGTTGCTTCCGAAGGGTTCATTGCGAATAAGATGTTCCGCTGCAGCAGGCTGAAGATCACATAAGCGAGGATGCCGGCGATGACAGGTGAGATGATCCAGCTGGCGGCAATGGAGAGGACCTCGGCCCATTGGATCGCTTCGGCGCCGCCGATGAGGCCGCCAAAGCCTAAAATGGCCCCTACGATCGCATGGGTGGTCGAGACAGGCCAGCCGAAATAGGAGGCGATCTGGAGCCAGACACTCGTTCCGAAGAGGGCGGCGCACATCCCTAAAATCAGGACGTTGGGCTGCATGAGGAACATGTCCGTATCGATCAGCCCTTTTTGGACTGTTTCTGAGACATTGGAGCCGACGAAAAAGGCTCCGGAAAATTCTAAAATGGCAGCAAGGAAAACAGCCCTTCGAAGGGTCAGGGCTCCCGAACCTACGGAGGTGCCCATTGCATTCGAAACATCGTTAGCGCCAATGTTCCAGGCCATGTAAAATCCAATGGCCAGTACAATCAGCTTAAGTATCGATTCGACTTCCATTCCTTTCTTTCAAATTCCAGTCAATTCCCCGATGGCGTGAGGGTTTTGACATTATTTAAGTTCTAAGATCATGCGAATCCGATTCGCCAGGCTCTCTGAGAGATGGGAAATAGTCCCGATTTCCTCTATCAACCTCATCCAATGCCAAAAGGAGGGGGTTGAGAGGCTGTCTCCTTGAGAGACCAATTGTTTTAGAAGCCCTTGTTGCATCTTGTTGGCTTCATATTCTTTGTAGGCGGTCTGCTCGACCATGGTTTTGACTTTTTCAGCTTCAATTCCGCCAAAGGAGGACTCGAGCAGCTCATCAATTTCTTCAATGATATGCTTAGAGTCCAAAAAGACCTCTTCATTTTTTTTGAACAGGGCTTGGATCTCTTCTAGGAAGTTTTTAAATTGTTCCAAGGGGCGCAAGGTCAGCAGAAGGCCGATGTCTTCCGCTTTGTCTGCAATCCGGTCTTGAAGCGAGAGGATTTCGAGGAAATGGGCGCGGTCGATCGGCAGGAATAGGCTTTTGGGCAAATGGTTGCGGATATCATTTTTTGTCAGATCAGCCTCATGCTCAAGCTTGGAAAGTTCGCTGACCAATTTTTCAACTTTTTCTTTGTCGCCTTTTGAAAGGGCGGAGAAAATGCTGGCGAGCTTTTCGATGCAAATAGCAACCTTTTTCATGTGCGTTTGCAATGGAGCAAAAGGAGATTTCCCAAACAATCGAGCGATGTTAAGCATAAATCAGACCCTTCAGCATAGAGAATTTAACATTAATTTAGGTTATTCTATCTGGCAAAGTCCTTTATGTAAAGGTTCCATGAGAATGCGCGGCAGTTCTTTTTGAAAAGAGCTTTTGAAGTCAGCTGGAGAGGATCGCATTAGGGGGCGCCCAGTAGAGGGTGTAGTTCAGCAGGCGGCGCGGGGTGTCTTGCTTGCCGATCGGCTCAACTCCGTGGAACGAGCGGTCCGATTTGATAAAGCCGAAGACGCTGTTTGGGAGAAAAGGGGCGGTAAAGACTTTTGTGAAGTCTTCAAAGGAGTGGTGTTTCAGCCCTTCGCAAGTCATGTGCGGATCTTTGGGGCGGTAGAGAGAGGTGCCAAGGTGGGATTGCTCGGTTGAATTGGGAAGATAGAAGAGGAGGGTGAGGATCCGGCGCGGATGGTCGGTATGAGGCCCGATGGCGTAGTCTGATTGGTCGGAGGTCAATTCTGCCTTTGAGTAGAAGGCTGTTTGGTGGTAGTGGTCTGCAAACCGCTTTCTGATCTCAGAGTGGAATTTATCGAGAAGGATTTTAATCCAGTGGTCGAGGGAAAAGAGTTGGGAGAATTGGCTCCAGAACATGAGCTGGGAAAAAGGAAGGTGGCTTAAAGAGCTTGTCGTTAAGGGGAGGACAAAGCGGTTGTCGTAGGTGCCGGAGGGAGCGTTCCCGGCTTGAACGAGGCTTTTGAGATGGGAGACGTCGGGAAATTGGCCAAGGATCTCTTGGTAGAAATCAGCGGGGAAAATATTTTCGATGTAGAAATGGGGAAAAGGATAGGTGCGGACCTGAGCGTTGGCGACTTTATAGAGTAGCTCATTTAAAATAGATTCATGCATTGAAGACCTCCGCTTGAATCTTTAAAATGCCAGAATGGCTATTTTATGGCTATCGGGGGAATTGCAAAATATCCCTTTGAATCTGCGGCTATATTTATTTGGACTGGATTATTGGTCGGGATCTCTCCCTTTAAGAACCTAATCTTGTTTCACCGATTAATTGAGAGATTGGAAAAGCTACATCTTTTTTCATTTTTCTAAGAAGTTCTAGAAGGGGAATCCCCCAGATAAGTGTAGCGGATAACTCTAAGAGCCCGCTTAAAAAAATAAATCGGTAGGCTTCTGGATAAAAATCGGAGAGGATTTGAAGGAAAACCCTCGCAAAACATCCTATATTCAGAAGAAAAAAAGCCAGCCTTTTTCGAAACGTTGCTGCCGGAAAATTTCCTATAAGAAGAGTTGGCGCCATAATGAATATCATCTGACTTAAAAAGCCAACTGTTACCGCATGGCGAATGGCTCCGTAATAAGCATGACTAAAGCTCAAATGGCTTAATATTGAATAAAAGGGAAGAAGAGCGAGCATTAATTCAGATAAGAGAAGCCAGCATGCCGCAAGACGCGCTAAAGGCGGTAGGTGATTTATCAACTTACCTCGAAAAAGAAGAAGCGCTGATCCGATAAGAAGACCTATCCAGGGGATGATAAGAAAAGCGGCAAACAGATGGTTGTGAGTCAATCGATAAAAGAGAAAGAAAACGATTTCTCCGATAACTCCTGAGACAAGCCAAGCATAGGCTTTATAGGAAATAGAGCGGCTTGGATGAAAAAAAATCCACTGCATCATCGCAAGGGCCATGAAAAGTCCTACGCCATGAACCTGAAGATCTCTAAGCGGAGCTTGAAAAGTGGCCACTTGAGCGAGAAGCGAAGTTTGTTCTTGAGCTTGAACCATCCTTAGATGGTGCCATAAAGAAAAGAGGGTGGAAACTCCTAAGAACCCCAAAGCTGTTAAGGTGTAGTGGATGGCGGGGGTGGTCAACTTAAGTCGAGAAAAAAACACGCCCCATTGAAACATAACGAGAAGCACTGCTACCAGGTTAAAAAATCCTCCAAGAAAAATTAGCGCAGTGATTTCTTTTAAGAACAATCCGAAAATGGAGATAGTGGTTCCAAGCGATAAAAGAGCCCATATCGCTCGTGAGAACCTTGGATAGGGAACGGGTGCCGAGTATAGCCGAGGGAGTGCAACATAAAGTGCGCCGATGATCATCATCGCAATCCAACCAAAGATCTGCGCTTGTCCATGGGCGTTTACTTCAAAAACATTGAGCTTGGTGAACTCTTTAGCTTGATAGAGTTGAATCAGCAACCAGGTTCCCCAAGAAGCTCCTACAATGATCATTGAATAGATCGCGGTTTGAAAAAATAATTTTATTTTCATAGTTTGCATAAGGCTTCGCTGGGGTGGTTCATGAGATCTTTAAGCGTTGTCTTTGAGAAACTATTCCGTAAAGAGCAAGTCAGTTTATCAAGCTCTGAATGCAAAGGACAAAGCATCTCGGCATGTGCTTGAAGCTTAAGCGGACATGTAAGAATCCGTTCGATCTTATCAAAATTCTCTAAAATAGATAAGAGCGTGACGTGTTCAGGAGCGGATTTTAAGCAATAACCTCCCTTGATCCCCCGCTTTTTTTGTAAAAGGAAGGCGCGAGTCAGTGTCTGTAAAATCTTTGAAAGATAGGAAGGAGAAACCTGGGTTGCAGCGGCAATTTCTCTAACATTATAAAAATCAGAATCTTTTAGTGATTGGTTCGCAAGCCAGACCATGGCGCGAAGCGCGTATTCGGATGTTTGCGATAGCATGGACCCCTCGAGGCTTAATATTCAGTTGCAAGCATTTCACCCGACAGTATAAAAGTAAAGATATAACAGGATAAACTTGTCCGATTTAATACAAGGAATTTATGATGAATGAGATGAGCACGATCAGCGCCTGGGTGACGGATCGTTTCTCTCGTGCAGAATTATTTGAAAAATTAGGCATTGATTTTTGCTGTGGGGGGAACAAAACCCTAAAAGAAGCCTGTGAAGAAAAAACCTTCGAGCGCTTTATCCAAGAAATCGAAAGTCATATGAAGGAAGAGGAGGAACTGGGTTTCCCCTCCATCCGCTGCCGTAATCCAAATAGCCATCAATTTTTTGGCAAACTTGAAGAAGAACATCAAGTTGCTGGAGCCTTTTTGGTCTTCATTCGTCGGGTGACCAATAATTTCACACTTCCTCCTCAGGCTTGCATGATGTTAGGGACAACCTGGGCGGAGCTTGAAGAAATTGAGCATGATATGCATAAGCATGTCTACAAGGAAAATTATTTGCTTTTTCCTCTAATAGCTCGTCAAAATTAAGATTATAGCCGTCATGCCGATCAAAATGTCTATTCATCACTTAAGCGAGATGGACCGAGATTCATTCTGGGATGATGCCCTAAAAGGCTTATCTCAGGATGATTTTATTGAGGAATTAAGAAAAAAACGCGGAAGGGGAAGAAATGACTATCCTGTAGATCTACTTTGGAAGTATGTTTTGAAAACTATCGCTTACAAACTTCCCTCCTTTGCCAGTTTATATCGGTCAACCTGTGATAAATTACCCTCGCCTTGGGCCTTTTCTCGATTTATTAATGCCATGCTTCCTTTGTCTGAAATGCTCGATAAGATGCTTCTTGCCATTGCAGAAGTGGGTTCCATCATTGGACTTGGTTGTTTTGTAGAACAAGAAGAAAGGATTCACTTTTTATTCGATGCCAATACCGGGCTTCCCTTTGTTTGGGATAGCGGGCCTATGGAGGAGTCGTGCTTAGACCAAGCTGAGCGAATTCTGAAAAAAAAACCCTACACTCACTGCCAATATTTTCTAGCTTCTATGGAATACGCAACTCTTTCTGAAACCATTTGGAATCAGTTCCATCTTAAGCCTATTATCCCATCAGCTCTTCCTATAGATGAAAAAAGGAGTTATCGAGGCATTACCTATGACACTAAAGGCCAGCTATACTGCCCTAATACACATATGATTTATGTGGGATTTGAAGAGTCTAGGAACGCTTTGAAATTTCGTTGCGCAGCAACTCATTATGGTTATCGCTGCTCAACTTATAATACTTGCCCTTTACGCAAAGGTTTTCGCGTTCCTTTAAGAGTCGATAATCAAGTCTTTACCCCCCTGCCAAGATTTTCTTGCAGATGGGAAAGGCTCTACGAACTCTACTTACATCTGCCTGAGATTAAAAAGATCCTGATCTCTTCAATTCCATCTGTCGGCAAGAAGAGCCTTTTTTTGCGGTTAGCATCCCTTTTATTTTCTGCAGCTTATCGAACACAAAATTGTTCAAATTGAGCTCCTAGTTTATCCAGAAAGTCCGGATTAAAAATCGGATGGTTCATAAGTCCATTTTCTTTTTTTCCTTCATAACGAACCGGCTGCACCACATAATTCCTAGCTCCCAATTTGACAATCTCAGAGACAAGTAAAGCAAGATCCTTAGAACTTAAAAGCCTAGGATCAACTGTTGTTCTAAATTCATAAGAAACGCCTGCTTGGATAATAATTTCAGCCGATCTTTTAGCTTTTTTCCCACTATTTTCTACGCGAGTGACCGTAGGATATTTAGAAAAGGGAGCCTTGATGTCCATGCCTACCCAATCGATAAGGGGAAGAACTTTCTTCAACCCTTCAGGATAAACACCTGCCGTGTGCAATCCAATCTTATACCCCATATCTCGAATATCCCTAATGGCGGCATCCAGGTTTTTTTGCTGCGTAGGTTCCCCCCCGCTAAAAACAACTGCATCTAAAAACGTCTTTCTCTCCTCCAGAAAGTGTAATACAGCTTCCCAAGAAATCAGCGGCTTTGAAAAGGGCTGAAGATGGCGGTTGTGGCAGTAGCCACAACGCCATGTACAACCTTGACAAAACAGCACTGCTGATAACTTCTCTGGAAAATCGATTAGGGTAAAAGGAGTTATACCTGAGATACTAAGCAAGGAGCCCTCTCAACTTTATCTTCAATAAAAAATTTTCTCTCTTCAAACTCCCCTTTCTTCCCAATATTGAAAGAAGCTACAGGCCGATGATATCCCATCACTCTTGTCCATACTTCGCAAGGTTGTCTTTCTTCATCTCTTAACTCAATACGCATAATAGTCCTCCTTTTTTGGCGATCAATTCTTGATCGCATTTTGGGCAAAATTTATGTTCTCCTGACAAATACCCATGTTTTGGGCAAATTGAAAAAGTCGGTGTGATCGTAATATACGGCAACCCGAACTGTTCAAGGACTCTACGCACTAATGTCTTACAAGAATTAGGACTAGAAATTTTCTCATTCATATATAGGTGGAGTACGGTTCCTCCTGTATATTTTTTTTGCAACTTGTCCTGTTTTCTTAATGCCGTGAAAGGATCCTCGGTGTATCCGACAGGGAGCTGAGAAGAATTGGTATAATAAGGTTTTTCAATTGAGCCTGCTTGCAATATATCAGGGAAGCGCTGCTTATCCTCTTTAGCAAATCGATAGGTTGTGGATTCAGCTGGCGTTGCCTCAAGGTTGTACATATGGCCGGTTTCCTCTTGGAATTGCGCAATCCTTGCACGAATATGATCGAGCAACTCTAGTGCGAAATTCTCTCCCCAAGAGCTCGTAATATTTTCTGCATCGAGCGTAAAATTCCGAATCATTTCATTAATACCGTTGACGCCAATGGTCAAGAAATGGTTGCGCAATGTGCCGAGATAACGCTTAGTAAAAGGATATAAGCCCTGATCAAGGTACGCCTGAATTGTCACTCGTTTAATTTCAAGGGCTTGCTTTGCAAGCTCCAGCAGATAATCAAGCTGGCTCATCAAGGCTTGTTTATTGCCCGCATAAAGATACCCAAGTCTTGCGCAGTTAATGGTCACCACACCAAGAGATCCTGTCTGTTCGGCCGATCCAAAAAGCCCATTACCCCTTTTTAAAAGCTCTCGCATGTCGAGTTGAAGCCGACAACACATAGAACGAATCATATTCGGTTTAAGCTCTGAGTTTATGAAATTCTGGAAGTAGGGAAGACCATATTTGGCAGTCATAGCAAATAAGAGATCTGCATTGGCACTTTCCCATGGAAAATCCCGAGTCATATTATATGTGGGAATCGGGAAGGTGAAAACCCGTCCTTTTTGGTCCCCTTCCATCATCACTTCTATATAAGAGCGATTAATCCAATCCATTTCCTCCTGGAGCTCTCCGTAGGTAAATGGCATTTCAACGCCGCCAATAACAGGCTTTTCTTTTCGAAGATCCTCAGGACATACCCAATCAAAAGTGAGATTAGTAAACGGGGTCTGACTTCCCCATCTTGAAGGCACATTTAAGTTATAAATGAGTTCCTGAATATTTTGTTTGACCTCCGGATAGCTAAGCTTGTCTTTTCGTATGAAAGGAGCCATGTAGGTATCAAAAGAGCTAAACGCCTGAGCCCCAGCCCATTCGTTTTGAAGAGAGCCAAGAAAATTAACGACCTGACCGATCGCACTTGACATGTGTTTTGGAGGAGCCGCTTCTACTTTTCCAGGAATTCCATTGAATCCTTCACGAAGCAGTGTCTTTAATGACCATCCTGCACAATAGCCCGCTAGCATATCCAAATCATGGATGTGGAAATCGGCGCTTCGGTGGGCTTTGCCAATTTCTTCCGGATAAATCTGGTCCAGCCAATAATTGGCAATTACCTTGCCGGAAACATTTAATATTAATCCACCAAGGGAATAACCTTGGTTGGCATTGGCATTTACTCTCCAATCTTTTCGGACCAAATACTCTTCAACTGAGCTTTTTACATCGACCTTCATCACTTCCTCCTTTCGTCTATAAACACAAGATATAGTATCTATGTTTTTTTGCAAATACTATATCTTGTGGCGAATGGAAGTTATCGCGATGTCCCCACAAGAGAACCTAAAAAATGATGATAAGGACTTCTGGGGTATTTTGACCTTTCTTTAATGAAAGTAGATATAAAGGACAGCATAGGCGGTTGGGAACACCCCAACAACAAGAAAAACCATATCCCCGATCTTCTTCAAATGGGCGGTGGAGTCTCTGCGAGTTGTTTAGCCGTTCGTATACAACAATCTACTGAGGCTCCATCGACATAATTTCCAACGAGAGAAAGTATGGGAACTTCTTTTTTAAGAAATGCCTGAAACTTTGCAAATCTTTCATGATACCCCACTTCAAACTGTGGAATGGCTTCTTTCATGTGTTGAGCTTCTAAAAAAAGAGGGTCTGCGCTTATCCCCAAGCGGTGGCGCAGAGACTTTAGCGCGAGTGTTTTGGCTTGCGTTTCTCCGCAACCATCACGAAGTAAAGCCGTAAAACGCGTATGTTTTTCTTGCTGCGGAAAAATAGAGGAATCCCAAACCACCCCAAGAAGGTCTTCGCCCTCTTTGGTTGGCACTAGGTATCCCGCTCCCTTTTTCGTAAAAAGCCCCCCAGCAAACGCAGCATGCACTACCCACATGGAGGCTGCGGGAAAATCGGGCCATCCTTTCGTAAGTCTTCCGATTTCAGGACCTGGAAGAGCTGAAATAATCCAGTTTGCTCCCCAAAATTTCCCGCCAGTAACTACCCCCTCTTTAGAGATGGACTCGACCTTGCAATTGAAATGGATGTCCAAATCAAGTTGTTGATGAAGAGCTTGAATCAAAGACTCCATCCCTTTTTCTAGAAGGAAGAACCCCTTATTTTCTTTGCTTCTTTTTTTCGAGAGCATCCCCTTTAGAATCGAACCATGATTCTTTTCAAGCTCATACAAAAAAGGAAAGCAGGAGCGAAGAGATAGCTTGTGAATATCCCCTGCATAAATGCCAAGAGCTAAAGGATCAAAAAGTGTTTCGGCTATTTTGACTCCAAACCTTCTTTTGGCAAAATCATAAATTGACTCATCGTCATTGATTTTTTGGGGGAGGAAATATTCTCGAAGGAGCGCAGGAACGATGATGGGAAATAGGGATGGCACGCTGCGAAGCCGATTCTTATGAAGGATAAACCGACGACCTGCAGATTTATCAGAAAAAATCATTTCATCTTTTAACCCAAGCTCTTCAATGAGCTCGAGTAGAAAAGAAGATCTTGCGTAAGGAAAAATCCGGGGGCCTGATTCAAAGAGAAAGTCTTTTCTTGTTTCAATAGCACCCCCAAGACGCGATCCCTTTTCTAGAAGGGAAATTGCTGCTTTGGGATATTTTTTTCTTAAATACCATGCGGTACAAAGACCAGAAATTCCACCACCAAGAATGAGTATTTTCATATCGCTCCAGAAAATTTTCCCCGATTTTGATAAGCGTCAAAAAGGGCTGCAATTAATCGAATAAAAAGACGCCCTGTTGGTGTAGGGCAAACTTTATCAGAGAGATCTAAAAGAAGTCCCTCTTGCTTCAGTTGCTCGATGTCGCCTTTTTTTTCTATAAAGAAGGCATCGAAGTCAAGACCGAATCTATGATTAAATTCGGCTTTTGATAGTTCAAAATGGCACATCAAATTTTGTATGACCCATTTTCGAATCAGATCCTCTTCGGTGAGAATATAACCTCGGTGAGTTGGGAGCTTCCCCTCCTCAACTTTTGCTTGATAAGCTTTAATTTCATTGCAATTTTGGAAATAGCCATTTCCTAAAAAACCAATGGCCGTTACTCCAAGCCCTATCATGTTTTCAGCAAGCCCCACAGAATAGCCCTGGAAGTTCCGCGTTAGTGTTTTCTGTGCATAAGCCATAGCAATAGAATCATGAGGAAGTGCAAAATGATCCATTCCAATAGCGATATAGCCGCCTTTCATGAATTTCTCTCTTGTCTCAGCGTAAATTCTAAATTTCTCTTCTGTTGAAGGAAAAAGCTCGTCGGGGATCGACTTTTGATGGATCTTGTGCCAGGGCACTTTAGCATAGGAAAACAAAGCGATACGATCCGGCTTAAGCTCTAAAATTTTATCTGCTGTTCTTGCAAAGCTCTTCGGCGTTTGATGAGGAAGACCATAAATTAAATCTAGGTTTACACTATCAAAATTCAAATCTCTTGCCATTCTATAAGTTTCAACCGTCATCTCCTCCGATTGTCTTCTTCTCACGGCTTCTTGAACAATAGGGTCCAAATCTTGAACGCCAAAACTGACCCGATTAAAGCCAAGGTGGCGCAAAGCGGCCAGTTTTTCTCCCTTATCCGCAAACACGGTTCTAGGATCGATTTCAATGGAGATTTCCCCCTCTTTTTGGATGGAAAACTTACGGTGTAAAGCTTCCATAAGAAGCTCGAATTCGGAAATTTGCAATGAGGTCGGCGTCCCTCCGCCTAAGTGGAGTTGGACCACTTTGGGTCTTGATAGAAAAGGGAGCTGATTAATTTCTTTGATTAAATAATCAAGATATATCTTTTGCCTTTCGGGACTTCTGTTGAGAACTACCGAACAGGCGCAAAACAGGCACATCCTTTTGCAAAAAGGGATGTGAACGTAAACAGACAGCGGCTTTTGAGTCTTCTCGAAATCAGCGATTTTCTGTCGGTAAACAGACTCTTCAAGCAAGTAAAACTGAGGGGCTGTTGGATAGCTCGTATAGCGAGGAGTTGTCTTATTCCAACGTAAAAGAGAATCCACATCGACAGAGATCACCTCACTTTGATCGACCATATTCATCTCTACTCCTTGCAGATATTTCCTCCCAGAATGAAGAAGTGGAAGTGATATTGCAATGAGTTTTCATTAGCTTATTCCATTAAATTACCCCAAAAAGTTGGGTAGCAAGGATTAAGCAACACTTTTTTTGTAAAATTTGAGATTTTTTTCACCTAAGAGCCTGTCTACAAACTTACCGTTATAGATGGTGCATAAGTTGTGCCTAGTTTTCAAAAGTAGACACTTGAATCAGAGCAGAACGGTGTGACTTGGTCACCCGGTTGGTGATGCATAGATGCGATTTAGTCTTGTGGCAAAAGGCTTCCAACCCACAAGTTGGTTTATTTTGTCGAGCTGTTGGTTGAGTTTTTGGTTGTTCCCGAGCAACGAGTCTTGTAATTTCTTCTATTCGAAGATCATCTGTTTTTCAGCTTCGGTCATCTCTCGGTAAGTCCCTTCCGGGATCGGTCCGAGGCGAAGGCCGCCGATGCGGACGCGGGAGAGTTCGAGGATGTCGAGGCCGGCGTTTTGGACGAGGAGGCGCACTTCCCGTTTTTTCCCTTCTTTAACGATCACCTTGACAGTTCCTTTTCTGACTTTCTGGACGCGGGCCGGTTTGATCCAGCTTCCTTCGATAAAGGTTCCTTTTGAGATCGCTTTGAGGTGCTCGTCAGTGATTTCTTGGAGAGTTTTGACAATATATTCCTTGGAGATGTTCATCGAGGGGTGGATCACTTTTTGTGCGAAGAACCCATCGTTGGTAACGAGGAGCAGGCCTGTCGTATCCCTGTCGAGGCGGCCGATCGTAAAGAGGCGCTTGCCTTCTGTGCCGAAGAGGTCGACCACGAGCTTTTTCCGTCCGATCCTGACGTTGGAGCAGATATAGCCGTGGGGTTTGTTAAGGATGTAGTAAACTTTTTTTTCTTCTCCGGAGACGAGCTTCTCGTCAACGCGGATCTCGTCGGTCTCCCATGAGACTAGCGTTTGAGGGAGGAGAGCGACTTTACCGTTCACCGATACCCGGCCGCCGAAGATGATCTCTTCGCATGCGCGCCTGGAGGCGATGCCGGCAGCTGCCAGCGCTTTGCTCAATCTTTTTTTGGATTCCATAAGCCTCTAAATGAGAATAGTCTCTTTTTTCAGAAAATCAACAATAGAATTTAAAAGAATTCAATGAAAAACTCAAGAAGATTTCCTTTTTTCTTGTTGGAAGTAATTTGCTCAGTAAAATATAATTTTCTTCTTTGAAATTGATTTTAAGGCAGCGGGAGAGGGTATGGGAAAACCGGCAAAACTGATTTTGATGCGCCACGGCCAGTCTGAGTGGAACCGTTTGAACTTGTTTACAGGCTGGGTCGATATCCCGCTGAGCTCGCAGGGGATCCAGGAGGCGATCGAAGGGGGGAAAAAGATTGCCCATTTGCCGATCGATGTGATCTTTGTCTCTTCGTTGATCCGCGCTCAAATGACGGCGATGCTGGCTATGGTCTCCCATCAGAGCGGCAAGGTTCCTTGCGTCCAACACCCCGGAGAAGGGAAGCTGGAGGCGTGGGCCCAGGTTTATAGCGAAGCTGCTTTAGATCAGTGCATCCCCGTTTATGCGGCCTGGCAGCTCAATGAACGGATGTATGGACAGCTGCAGGGGATGAACAAGCAGGAGATGCGGGAGAAATTCGGAGATGAGCAGGTCCACATTTGGCGCCGCAGCTATGACAGCGCTCCGCCGGAAGGGGAGAGCTTGGCGATGACGGCGGAAAGGGCGCTTCCCTATTTTCAAGGGACGATTCTGCCACTGCTTCAAGATGGGAAAAATGTCTTTATCTCGGCGCACGGCAACTCGCTAAGGGCCATTGTGATGTTTTTGGACAAGTTGACCCACGAGCAGGTCGTCCAGCTGGAGATTGCCACAGGAGAGCCGATCATCTATACCTTTTTTGATGATCAGTGGAAAAAAGAGAAGGCGCAATGATCAAGCAGGTTTACTTAGATAATCACACGGCCACGCGGCCTTATCCTCAAGCGCTTGAAGCGATGCTCCCCTTCTATCAGGAGAAGTGGGGGGCAGCGAGCGCTCCTTATCAGATGGGCCAGGAGGCTGTCTCCGGTGTGTTGCAGTCGACCGATGAGATCATGCAAGAACTGGGGGCGGGAAAAGAGGACCAGTTTTTTTTCTGCTCCAGTGGAGCTGAGGCGGTTGGCAGCGTTTTCTTTTCCCATTACCTCGAAGAGGTCCGCGATTCGGGAAAAAATCACATCTTGACGACGAATGTCGAAGAGGCGCCGACTTTTCTCGGGCTTAAGCGGTTAGAGAAATTCCATTGTGTTGAAAAGGTGCTCCCGGTCAATTCTCAAGGACAGATGACCCGCCAGGTGCTTGAGGAAGCGATCAAGCCGAGGACATCGTTGCTTTCCCTTGCGTGGGCCAATAGCCTGACCGGTGTGATCCATCCGATTGCCGATATCGCCCAGGCGTGCAAAGAAAAAGGGATCCGTTTGCACGTCGATGCAAGCACAGTCATCGGCAAGCTGTTTTTTCATTTTGAAGATTTAAACGTCGATTACTTAACGTTTGACGGTTCTTTGTTCCACTCTCCTAAAGGAACGGCGGGACTGCTTGTCAAAGGGGGGATTGCTTTTCATCCTTTGATCGCCGGAAATCCCAACGTGCATGTCGGCGGCGTGGCAGCGTTGGCCCGTGCGCTTGGCGAGTCCTCCCGTTATTTTGACCAGATCAATCTCGAAACAGCCCGTTTGAGAAGGGAGTTTGAACAGGGAGTGGTGTCAGGATTTCCCGAAGCGGTTGTTTTATTTCAGGATGTGGAGCGGCTTCCCAATACGGCGGTGATCGCTTTTCCCGGAGTCGACAGCGATGCCCTTCTGTATTTGCTCAGCCGACGGGGCGTTTATGCTTCAATGGGAGGAGGCCAAGCGCAAAAGCTGTTTTATCTTTTAACGGCATCTCAGGTCGATGAAGGGCTTGCCCGCTGTGCACTGAGCTTCAGCCTTTCTTATGAGACGACAGAAGAAGAGATCGCCTATGCGGTCCAGATGATTGCGGAGTGTGCGATCAAGTTGAAGAAATGTTCAGCTAACGTATGGAGAAGCGGCGCGTGAGTATAGGAAAATCGATAACGCCCTTTCCTTGGGCTTGCTATAGTAAAAAATTGGCTCAGAAGATTGAGAACCCGCGCCATTGCGGTTTTTTTGATGAGGAAGAAGCGTCTCAGAAAAGGATGCGCCTTGTCATCGGACGGGAAGGGCAGTGCTCCGATGGGAATGCCGTCTATTTGTACCTTCTTGTCGATGAGAATGATGGCGTTATTGCCGATGCGCGCTTCCAAGCTTTTGGACAATCTGCCTTGATCGGGGCGGCTGAGGCAGCCTGCGAGCTGTTGATCAGGAAGAATTATGACCAGGCAAGGAGGTTGTCTGCCGAATTGATCGACCGGCAGGTGCGCGACAAAGAAGGAGTCGCTGCTTTTCCTTTGGAAACATTCCCTCATCTCAATTTAGTGATCGGCGCAATTGAAAATGCCGCGGAGCAATGTTTTGATATCCCGTTTGCAGAAGTGTATGTCCCAACTCCCCTGGACTTCGATTCCCAGATCAACGATGGGCCCTATCCCGGATGGGAAGCGTTGGCCAAGGAGCAGAAAATTGCGGTCATCGAAAGGGTGATCCAAGACGATATCCGTCCCTATATTGAGCTGGATGCCGGCGGGATCGAAATTGTTGACTTTGCCAATGATAGGGAATTGATTATCGCCTACCAAGGCGCTTGCACCACCTGCTTTTCAGCAACGGGGGCGACTTTAGATGCGATCCAGCAGATCCTGAAAGCCAAAGTCCACCCCTCGATTATTGTTGTTCCCGACGCTTCGTTTTTACATCCTTAAAATCGTTTTCCTATTTCGATAATCACTCAGCGCTTTTCCACACCCATATCCGGCAAGGGAAAGCCCGATGCTCGCAATTTCCTTGGGAAACGGGACAGGAAAGATCCGGAACAAGAAGAAGCCGATCCCTCCGCAAGCAATTGCCAAAAGAGCTGTCCAAAAATGTCCCTTTTTATTAAACAACGCCATGAAAACGGGGACAAAGAGGCAGCTGACAGAAAGCTCATAGCTTTGAATCAACATGCCGACCACGTTATCGAAATAAAAGGCGAAAAAGACTGCCGCGATCGAGATGAGGCAAGTGATCCCTTTAGCGATTTTCATCGGATCGATCTTCTGAACAAAGGCCAGTTTAAAATCGCTTGAGAGATTTGAACTGATGGCATTGATCAGAGAGGTTGCCGTCGAAACGATCGCAGCTAAAACGGCGCATCCGACTAGTGCTGTGATCCAAGGGTTTGTCATTTTCGCAATTGTGGCCATCAAGACGCTTCCACCCGGAGAAATCTCCATCCCGGCGCTGCTTGCTAGGCAACCCAGGAAAACGGGGATGAATCCGACGCCCATCGCCATGACGCCGGCCCAAAGGGAAGCTTTCGAGACTACTTTAGGCGAAGCCCCTGCAAAGCAGCGCTGCGCCATATCTTGTTCAATCACCATCATCAAAAGCGGCATGAGGAGCCAGCCGCACCACGATGAACTCACTCGTCCGAAGCTCTCAAACTGAGGCATTGAAAGAGAGGAAGTTGATGGCTGCATCCAAAGGACAAGTCCAAATGCTAGGAGAAGGACCCCGGAAAAGAAGGCGGCTTGGACCATATCGGTCGAGATCACAGCTCTTAATCCACCTTGGGCGGTATAAATGATCACGATCGACCAAAACAAGATGAACAGAGACGTGTTCTCCAGCCCTAGGCTGACCAAGAATTTGTTCGAAGCGATGATTTGGGCGACAAGGACCATGAACAAAGAGATCACCGAGAGAACCGAAGTGATCTTTTTCAGCAGGACCGAGCCATAGACTTGTTCCATGATCTCCGATACGGTAGAAGCCTGGAACCCTGCCAATCGCCTGCCAATGCCGGAGCCAAGCAGGATCAATCCGAGGGCGACTCCCATCGGATAAAGAAGGACCGCCCATCCAAACCGGTAGGACTCCTCTGCCGAGCCGAGGATCATCCCTCCTCCCACTTGCGTTGCGAGGAAGGTCATCATCAAAGGGAAAAACTGAACATTTTTTCCTGCTAAAAAATAGTCCTCTTTCCCTTGCAGATTTCTTGAAGCGCGCCGACCTGTAAGCCAATAAAAAAGCTGCAGGCCGAACAGTATGGAGACAAATATAGGAATGTTCATGTTAGTACCATCCGTTTAAATTGTGAATGACATCCCTCGGGACTGACATTCTAGGTTGTTCTTTGGAAAATGTTTGTTGAGGAAGATAATTGAAATAGGGACCAATGTCTTTGGGGTTTACTTTTCGTGCGCGAGGTTGTTTATCAATGTAGGGCCTCGAATCGATGGAATCCCCATATTTGAAAAACAGGAATCGAATCGTGATTTCAATGTCAGCTAGATCTTTTTCAAAATCTAGGCGCAGCATTGTTTCAATATCTTTGGGCAGATCTCGGTAGTATTTGCTCTCATCATTTGGTAATACAAAAGCAATCTCAATCCTTTTTTCCTTATGCAACAATCCCTTTTTGACCGATTCTCGGACTAAATAATATCCTTCGACGTACTGTATAGACGAGTAAGCGGAAGCAAGAGGTAAGTCTTTGATACAATCGAATAGAGAGGGCTGATGATTAAAAAAATCGCCTAGTGTCGCGCCAATGGTTGACTTGTTGCCAGAAAGCTCGAAAAGCCATTGTTTTTTTGGCAGTTCCTCGCTGAGAAATGTATAAAGGCCCCCTTCTTTTGAAGCTTGAGCGCAGTACTGAAAAAACGATGAAGAGTAGATGCATTCAAGCGCTGTTGTATTGATGCGGTTGATGGCTTCTCCAAGAGGCGTCGAGGAGGGTATTGAGGTGATACCCTTCTTAAAATCCCAAGCTCTTAGAGAATAAAGATACAGTTTGACATCCTGCTTTAATTGATAAAGAGGAGAAAAAATCTGTTCTTTCATAAACCTTGCACCGGATTCCGGCAGGTAGAGAGAGCCTTCGTACCAAAAATATACATCGAGAGCCCCCTCAATGGAGGCTAATTGGTTAACGATCAGTTCGGGTGGGCAAGGTTCAGAAAAAAGCTGGAGTTGAATGTTCCCTCGAGCTTCTTGAGAGCCTGGCCAATCTGGCCTAAGAAGTGATACTTCAGATATTGCCATAATTATTCCTTATTTTTTAAAAAGCATTTCTTTAAAATTTTATTGGCCATTATTTCTAATGGATCTACAATTAACTTATTTGGAATCGATAATTGCGCAGAAAATAGAGATAACTCTGTGCACCCAAGGATAATTGTGTTTGCAGTTTGCCTCTGAATGAGCCCCTCTAGCTGCGCAAAAATGACCGATCTATCTCCTCCTTTAAGGATCTGATCGATCAGCCTGTCGACTTCCCTTTGTGTTTTCTCATCAGGGTAAACGCAGCGGAAAAACTGCCTGTGCAATGCGAGTTGCGCAGAAGTCGAAGTGCAGAAAACCAGAGGTGTGTCAGAAGGCAAGAGCTCCTCTGCTACAGTGCGCGGGAGGTGAACTAAATCATCGAGCTCATCTTCTTCGTCTAAAAACGCGTGCAAGGTGTTGCAGGCGATCGCTAAAACAGAAGCGCCATTGTCCCGTAATTGCTTAAGACAATCGCTTAATTCTTGCCGCAATTGAGAGCTATTTCTCTTTTCGCTCAGCATTTCTGAAAAAGGAAAGCTGATCAAAAACACGTTGGGGTAGTCTGCATCCCTGTAGCAGCCATAGACGGTTGTTGAAAGAGAAACAATGCGCTCGAGTAAATAAGCGCCGGCTTGAGGGCCTGCTCCGCCGATAATTCCAATATTTTTTGGTTTCATAGAAAAATCCTATTTTTTTACGCATGAAAAAGCGTAAAAAAGTTTGTGTTTAAAAAATAATTTATTGAATTTGTGCGTCTAATTTTGAAAAAGAATAAAAAACAAAAACAAAATCGTTTTATAAATCAATTCAATTCAAAAAAGATGCAACTAAAAAACTAAAGGAAAATTAATGAGCAGGATGCTCGTGATGAAGGAAAAAATGCTGGATGGAAGAAACAGAATTAAGATAAAGATCAGATCGAGCCGTACAAGGCCATATCCTATAATCAAATTGTTTAGTGTTCATACCATTTTTCCTTATGAAAAAGCACAGGCAAAAAGAGCCTAAGCTCCCCTAATTTTATAAGCCGGCGTCATTTATTGCAATCCTAGAGTCTGTAAAAATTCTCTAAAATTGTAAGAGACAGTCTCTAAGAAGGACACAATTCCAATAATTGTTTAGCTTTAGAAGCTGTACTAAAACCCCAATTTGGAGCCAAATCCGCGCTTTTTTCACAAAAGAAGTTTTCTCGCAAATTGCCTACTCCCATTCGAGTATGTCAATTTGCGAAAAAATCATCAAATTTTTCTTCCAAAGAGGGTTTTTAGTACATTCCTAGTTGTTTAGTCCCAGAGTGTGATGGTGTATACTATGAAGAGCTACCATCAAAGGAGACGTTATGGGACAAATATTACATGGGTGCGCCAAAACAACTAAGGCAATACGTCGGACAATACAAAATAGTCAAAAAAGCTTAGCAAAGCTATCTGAGGAATTGAAACTCAATCCTAAAACCATTTTTAAATGGAAGAAAAGAGACTTTCAACACGATGCCCCCATGGGCCAAAAAAGATTCATTCCACCATCTTAAGCAATGAAGAAGAAGCTGTAATTGTTGCCTTTCGTAAGTATACTCTTCTCCCTTTGGATGATTGTTTGTATGCGCTCCAATCGACTATTCCTCACCTCACACGATCTGCTCTTCATCGTTGCTTACAGCGGCATGGGATCAGTCGTTTGCCCGAAATTGAAGGTGAGAAACCCATTAAAAAGAAGTTCAAGTCTTATCCTATTGGCTACGTTCATGTTGATATCGCTGAAGTGCACACTCGAGAAGGAAAGCTCTACTTGATTGTAGCTATTGATAGAGTCTCCAAATTTGCTTATGCGGAAACTCATCTTCAAACTAGCAAAACTATTGCAGCCCAGTTTTTGAGGAATTTACTCCAGATTCTGCCTTATAAGATCCATGAACCTATCCAAATAAAATTTTCAGCCAAGTATAGATTAACCCAAGGGTAGCGAACCCGCTCCAAATCATCGCTATTCTCTCCCAACGGAGCATCAACCGACGACA
>CAZEYJ010000070.1:0-2870 GCA_964516795.1 uncultured bacterium | reverse complement strand
GGGGATGCAGATCAGCTTTTCGATCAGTTTGGTCTTTATCCTGTTTTTAATGAATGTCTTTGGAGTGAAACAGTCGACACGGATCAGTTTAGTATTGACGGTTGTGACGATCTTGATCCAGGCAGTTGTGATGGCGATTGGATTTAGCACGATCTTGGACCTGTCGACGATCGTCGCCCATATGCAGATTGGCGTTTCGCATGTTGATTGGTCTCCTTCCTGGGGCGAGTTCATTAAAGGAACGGCAATGGCGATGGTGGCCTATACAGGGATCGAGTCGATTGCCCAGCTTGCTGCCGAAGCGCAAAAGCCTTCGCGCACCGTTCCTCGCGCGATTTTCCTAACGATGGGCGTTTTGATCTTTATCTATTTGGGGATTTCTGTCGTTGCTTTATCGGGAATTGCACCCCACGATCTGGGAACTAAATATCTGCTCAATCCTGTGGCAGGGATTGTCGATGCGCTGCCGGTGGGCAAGGAGCTGTTGGCTCCGGCAGTTGCGATCTTAGCCGCGATCGTTTTGACGGTGGCGTCGAATGCAGGGCTGATGGGCTCTTCAAGGCTTTCTTTCAACATGGGCGAATATTATCAGCTGCCTCGGATTTTCTATCGCCTGCAGCCAAAGTTTCGAACACCGGTTGTTTCTCTTGCTTTTTTTGCTTTTTTTGCCAGTTTTATTATTTTGGCAAGCCGCGGCAATATGGATTTTTTGGCCGATTTGTACAATTTCGGAGCGATGCTTGCGTTCACTTCGGCCCATCTGTCTCTTTTGGTAATGCGCGTTA
The DNA here is from genome assembly GCA_964516795.1 of uncultured bacterium. GTDB lineage: Bacteria > Chlamydiota > Chlamydiia > Chlamydiales > Rhabdochlamydiaceae > Acherontichlamydia. The sequence continues at coordinate 2,085 of CAZEYJ010000070.1, read as the reverse complement.
AAAAGCCGAATATGAGCCGTCCTTTTAAAATCCCATGCAATCTTCGCATTGGCGGCTATCAGCTTCCTATCACAGCGATTGTAGGATGCATGGCAACGATCAGTGTCTGGTTTTTGGTGGTGTTCACTAAGCCGGAAGGGCGTTATTTAGGACTAGCTTGGATGTTGCTTGGGATTGGGATGTATCTCTACTATCGCCACATCAAGAAGATGAAGCCGATGGGAAGCATTGCGATCGAGCAAGTCAAGGTCCCCGGTTATAATCCGATGAAGATTTCTAGGATTTTAGTGCCGACCCGAGGAGGAAGCGAAACGGAAACTGTCCAAATGGCTTGCGAGATAGCAAAAGTCCATCAGGCCAAAGTGGTCGCCGTGCAGGTTGTGGAGATTGCTTCTTCTCTGCCTCTTGACATGGATATGCCACACCGGATAGCGTCCGCCGAAGCTGTTCTTAAACGTGCAGAGGCGATCGCCCGCGATTTGAATGTGGAGATCGAGCTGCAAATTGTCCGTTCCCGTTCCATTTCCGATACGATTTTAGATCTTCTCCATAAAGGGAAGTATGACCTTCTGGTTCTGGGAGCGACGCAAGTATCGAAAGAAGCCCACCTCAAAGGTCTTGGCCCGATCACCGAAAAGATCCTCAGGGAATCTCCCTGCCGTGTCTGGATCTGCACCTCCAGCGGAAAACCTAAGTGAAAAATTTCAAAAGTTGGACGAAACTAAAGATCTTGGTTTTTGCACACGAGCAACAAGGAAAGGTGTTAAGGCTTATTTTCAGGAAGTGAAGCCAAAAAAAGAATTTATTGTTGAAAATGGCAAGGCCGTTATACGATTTGGCCTTAACATATTCAGTTGCTGTTAGCTTTTGAACCTGGCTAAAAAGCAGCTAGTTGAAGGATAACATGAAAAAGTTTTTTGAGCTTTTCTGTTGGATTCTTTGCTTGCAAGTTAGTATCCATGCGCAAAATTTTTTGTGTGGAAGTGTCAATAAGTCTTATCTCCTTTCGGAAGAGAGTTGCTACCTACAGCATATAAGCTTGTTGAATGAGCAAGCGAATTTCGAATTTAGTTCGAAAAGATATGTTGAATCACTTAATAATTACGAAAAAGTTGTAAGACACTTGGAGCATCATAATCTAACTGATCCATCCTTACTATTAAATGCGATCTGCGGGAGTATGTTCTGTTATGAGATGCTGGACCAAAACGAATTTGCTAAAAGAGCTTTTGATGAACTTGTGTATCAAGTTGGTCTTTTAGGAGAGGAAGTGGAAGAGATTGATTGGTATCAAAAAAGCTGTTTATATGAGGAACTGAAAGAGTTTTCTGATCGGCCTAATTTACGATTTCAGAGATGTTCTATGTCTGATATGACTCCGGAAGAAAACTGTCAATTACAATGCAGAGCGTATGCCGTTGCAGCAGCTTATGCCTGTGGAAGAGTTCCTCACCCGGCCATTCAATTTTTGTGTTTAGGCTGTATTTTTGGATTGGAAGAGTTATGTTCAAGATGTTGCACTGGAGAAGGCTTTTGGGAAAATTGTGTAAAAGGGCTTAGAAGGTTGTTTCACGATCCAGAACATCCCCAGAATCCGAGTCCTCACCCTTATGAGTAAAACACATGAAAAAAAATCGAGGAAAGTGGAGAAATAGCAACTGCCTTTTGTTAGGAATATTGATATATTCCTTCTTGTTTTGGGCAGGTGGCGGAAATATAAATCAAGCATTTGGAATAATTATTGTTGCTTTGCTGGCTTTTGTCTTGCACCGCTTAGAGAACTCAGAGAAAAGAGGATCAAAGATTCAATCACTGGATGTGATCTATCTATGTGTTGGGATAATTTTAGACTCTTTTTTTAAGGGTTTTCCTTTAGACATGTTATTAAAATGACATGAAATATCGAAGTGCGCTCATTATACCGAACGTGTTTCAAAAATTGGTTTTGGGCAACGCGAAAGCTCTCGCGGTTAAAATTTATCAGAGGGGGCTGTATTGCATTAATACAGCCCCCCTCTGAAAAATTTCAACCCCGAGGCTTTGGCGCAGCCGAAAATCCAATTTTTGAGACACGTTCGGTATAAA
>CAZEYJ010000069.1:0-2756 GCA_964516795.1 uncultured bacterium | reverse complement strand
TTGACACATCTCTTGAGCAGATATGGCCATGCATTTGGCATCAAATCCAGTTAGTAGGACCACCTATTCCAGATGACCTGTCGGCCATTCCCGCGTGGTTCAACGCTCGGAGCCAAATGAGTTTTGCAGGACCGCCTATTCCAAATCATGCGCCGGCGATCCGCGCGTGGCTCAATGATCCCGCCAATGCTCAACAAATCGCTCGTATTACCTACCTATATCTATATGAGAGAAATTTGAAAGTTCTTCCTCCTGAAATCAGCTGCTTCTCTCAACTAAAAGAACTTAACATTAGCTACAACCAGCTCGCAAGCCTTCCCGAATCGATTGGCCAGCTCCACCAACTAACAAAACTTCACCTTAGTTACAACCAGCTCACAGGCCTTCCAGAATCGATCGGCAACCTCCACCAGCTAACAACACTTTTCCTTGATAACCAAGTCTCAATCTTTGCCGGACAGCCTCAAGCAGACGCCGATTGGGGCGAAGCTCACGCGGAAGAGAACATCATCCGCCTGATCGATGCAATGGAACTCGTCAGTCAAAAATAAAAATACTAATTTTAGGAGTTTAATATGAGCAACCCCATTCATTCCTTAACACATAACACACCAATAGCACCCGTCTCTAATGATCAAGGAAAAGAAGAAGCCGTTCCAGTTAACGAAGAAGCAGCCGCACCTATTGATCTGCTTCCCGATGATGTCATGTACCTGATCTTCCGGTATGCGACAAACGACTGCCGCAACGGAAAAACGTTGAGTGCGATCCGAGCCGTTAACGGCAAATGGTATGGCCTGATAGACAGCTATAACCTCAGAGTGAGCTGGAGTCAACTTCAACACATCGTGAAGAACCCGAGCTTACGCACTTGCGTTGATCAGATTGTTCTTATCGACCGCTTTGTTACTCAAATCATCGCCTCAGCGATTGCACCGCAATACACTGAATTAGATACATTGGAACAAGCGGATTTATTCAACCGGATCGAATTCATGAGCCCGTCCTCATTTAGCCGGTTCGCTGATCTGACCCAACGCATAAGGGGACAAGCCCTTGCCATTCCTGATCCATCTGTCATTGGATTTGAAGCGGCTTCCTACGAAATCACACAACACGATCTCGACTCGTCTCTTGAAGCCATCTGGGCGCATCTTCGGCAAGACAGACAGATCTTCCAAGCTATCCATCTTCCCAATAAGGCACAATCTATCCGCCAATGGTTTAACAATCCCGCCAATGCAGCCCAAATTGCTAATAGGACAGAATTACATTTAGATATATTAAACTTACCTCAAATGAATTTGAGATTACTTCCGTCTGAAATCGGCCATTTTTCCCAGTTGGATGGTCTTAATCTTCAATCTAACCAGCTCTCTTCCCTTCCCTTGACTCTTAACAATTTTTCCCGACTAGAATTCCTCTTTCTTGCTCACAACCGGTTTTCTTCTTTTCCCCCGGTTATTTGCAACCTCTTACAACTCACAAGCCTTTGTCTTTCTTATAACGAGCTCTCATCCCTTCCGGAAGCAATCGGCAATCTCACTCAGCTGCAAAATTTAAATCTCAACAAAAACAAGCTTTCTGACTTTCCTCCGACTTTTGCCAATCTCATTCATTTAGAAACACTTTCGATTTTCGGTAACCAATTCTTATCTCTACCACCATTCATTGGCAATCTCACTAGTCTGCAAATTCTTAACCTTAACTCTAACCAACTCTCATCTCTTCCATCGACAATCGGCAATCTCACTAGTCTGCAAATGCTTAACCTTAGCTCTAACCAACTCTCATCTCTCCCATCAACAATCGCTAATCTGACTCAACTACAAAAGCTGGATCTAGAATCCAACTTACTGTCAAGTTTTCCTCCAATACGAAGACATATCTCTCAATTCACAATTCTTACCAACCCCTTGCTATGCATGCTAAGGAAGGACTTTCTACCCCCGGAGGTCCGATCCCCTTCCGTTAAGGAGTTGCTAACAAAGTCCTCAACTTGTCTAAACTACGCATGCCACACTCCCCTTGCCTCATTATGCCAAGAGATCCTTCGTGGAAGCCAAGACGATGCTCTGCAAAACGCATTTGAAAAGCTCTCAGATGAGTGGCAACAACGCATCCGCCAACACTGGTCGGCCATCCCCTCTTCATCGAGCTCATCATCTGATGCCAAAGAAGAGAACCTCTTTGCCGATCGGGGCAATTTCGCCAAAGCTGTTATCGCCTCGATGCAAAAGCAATGGGAGGAGCTTTCCACAAAAGAAGTCAACCTCACCTATTCCCTAGTCGCGATCTTAGCTGGACATCTGATGGAAAATCTCAATGAATGTGTGGAAGCATTTGGACTACCCCCTCTCTCTGGTCAAGAATTTGGGGAAGCCCTGCAGAAACTTCAGACGATGTGGGGCCAAGATCACGCCGAAGAGAACATCATCCGCCTGATCGACGCAATGGAATTAGTCACTCAACAATAAAAACGATTAATTTAAGGAGCCCAATATGAGCCATATCACCCCAAGTTTAAGAACCCAGCCTCTGATGGACATTCCACCCTCTTCCGACAAAGGGAAAGAAGAAGACGTCTCCATCTCGATCAGCGTCGAAAAAGAGCCTGTAGAAGTCGCTCCAATCGACACGCTTCCGGTTGAGATATTGGCCGTAATTTTTCGGCTTGCGACAAACAATGGAAAAGAGCTGAAGATGCTTTGCGACATGCGGGGAGTGAGCAGGCTCTGGCACCAGCTCATCGAAGG
>CAZEYJ010000068.1:0-8610 GCA_964516795.1 uncultured bacterium | reverse complement strand
CCCTGCTACTACAGAAGAGGTTTTGGGCCTCCTCTCCTATTTGCATCAGCACAACAAGATCAACGATCTCTATCACATTGGAACAGGGGTCATGGACCGGTTTGGTCAAGTTTTAATGAATGCGAAGGCGGCAGAGCTGCTGCATTTTGTTAAGATCGCAAAACGAACCGTGACGCTCCTTGATGCCGGAAAAAAATTCATGGCCGCCGATCACCGCGCCAAACGGCTCATTTGGCAAGAGCAGCTGATGGCGCTTCCCCTTTTCCAAAAAGCGCTTGAGTGGCTTAAGTCTGCCCCTAAACGCCAGCTCGGCTATAAAGAACTCTCAGATCTCATCAGCAAAGAGCTTCCCCTCTCCGATGCCAAAGAGCAATGCAGGATCCTCATCAACTGGGGATCCTACGGCAACCTATTTGTCCATCACCGGCTATCTAAAGCCATCTCACTAAAAAAAGAGATCCTTTAGATCAAAAGCAAAGCAAAGACGAAGGCAAAGAGAGAGAACGACTCCACAATGCCAAGGGCTGCAAAGCATTTGCCGATGATCGCCGGTTGTTTTGCGGAAGCTTGGATGCCCGAAGCTGCGCACATCCCCTGGTACATAGAGGAGAAAAGCAGGGCCAATCCAACGGAAAGTCCGATACCAATCCCTGAAAGAGGGGAGAGAGTTCCGGCTTCGATGCTGTTTTTCATCAGCAGCATGAGAACAAATCCATAGATTGACTGAGAAGAGGCAACGGCGGACATACCGATAAATTTTCCGTGGTTCTCCTCTACGCGGCTCATCACTGCATGGGATGCCATGCCGCCGATCCCGCATCCAATTGAACTGCCTACACAACCAAGCCCAAGCACTAGGGCGGGTCCTACCATGCTATAATCCATAACGTTAACTCCTTAAATTTTTCCTATTTTCGATAGATCATTTTCATCAAAGGGTTGAATAGCCGTCCTCCGCCATCGAAGCAATAATGGTACCACTCGATAAAATTAAGACGAAGCCCGTGGATCACCCCTGCCATCAGCCCAAGCAAAATATTAACGCTGTGGCCAAACAAAATCACAATCCATCCGATAAAAAGACCGATATCTTGGCCGATCTGATTAAATGTCACAGCCATGATCGATCCTGCCAGTCCAAGAGCATAAAGGCGCAAGTAGGAAAGGACATCGGCAAAGACCTGGACCATGTTCGCAATTTCCCCAAGCCCTTTAAGCCGCTTTTGGACAAGGGCTAAAAAGAGGGCGGCACCTCCTCCGATATAGATCAGCTGAAGCCCAAGCGCTGTGCCCGTCGATTTGTCGACAATCCCCAGAAAATGCAAAAGGGATGTCGCCTTAAGCGTGTGGGGAAAATAAAGATAGGCCCCGAACATGAAAGCGATCCATCCGATGCCGGCCCAGTTCCGGAAGAAATAGCGAAGGAATGAAAAAGTCAGATGGAGGACCCCTACCAACAAAGAAAATTCGAGAAGGATCGTATCGGTAAAGGCGTCCAGCATCGGATAGACGGTCCTTCCCTTGACTGTTCTCACAGCTGAAGTGATCAGCTCCTTTCCGCTTTGGGCGCTGCTCAATGTAGGAAATTTTGCGACCCACTCTTTTTCGACATCGTCCTGCACGGCAAAATGGTAGTCGGCCTTCCTTTCAGCAAGATGTTGGAGCGGGGAAATTTTGCCGAGCCAACTTTTCGGTGTGATCTCTATGCCGAAAAATGCGGCTGTCCCTGCTCCCCAGAGGACACAGGCTGTCGAAAGGATAATGGCGAGCCTGACGAACCGTTGCCCTTGGCCTTTCAAAGCAGGGTATTTGAACTTGATATAGAGGGCAATCCCTAGATAAAGTAGCCCATATCCGCCGTCTGCGACGATCATCGCAAAGAAAAGAGCGAAGAACCAAAAGACCCAGCCGGAAGGGTCGCGATCGCTCGTTGCAGGGATATCGTAAATCTTGACGAGGTCTTCTCCGATCCTCTGAGGCCCTTTGTTCTGCATATAGGTAGGAACGCGGTCGGTCTCTTCAATGACGATCGGTTCGCAATGGATCGCCATCCCATCGATGACGGAAAAGAGGACATTGGTCTTATTTTCCGGGACCCAGGCCTCAACGGCAAATAGGGTCTCATCCAGAGGAAACAAGAGGTCTTTTTTCGCGATATGCAGATGGTGGTCATTGAGATATTCGGTCAGCGCCTCGCAAAGAAAATCGATATGCCCGGCAAATCCTTTCAGCTCCGCTTCCATCTGGTGCAAAGACTCGGCGACAAAATCCAAATGGGTCTTGAGCTCGCCCAAAGGGCGGTCGATCCGCATTTCGATCATGTCGGGATATGTTTTTAAAGTTCTGTTGAGGGTAATGAAATAGTCGAGGTCGTAATCTGTTCCAATGTAGATCAGTTCATCGGCAAGGTGGCTCGTCTCCCTTTTGCTCGTCTTCCTGCAAAAAAACTGGAACTCTTTGCCCGTCTCCCTTTCGATAAAATCGATATCTTCCATTGAAAAATCGCCAAACGGGGCAACGCGGGAGATCTCCGCTTCGACCATCCTCTTTTCTTCAGCGAGCTTCTCGATCTCTGCCTTGAGCTCCAAAATCTTCTCGGCAACTTCGACCGCATAGCGGCGCTGCGGCGCTCCCTCATAGGTTTTTTTAACAGGGAGTTTACGAAGGATCTTGATCGCATGAGAAAGGGTTTGCACCTCTGCCGGCAGATCAAGGACTTTTTTTCCCGATGGAGAGATAAACTCGATCACACCTTGTTGCTGGGCGCGGACAAAAAACCGATCGATCTCCTCCTTGGCGCCAATCAACAGGTACTTTTTAACATTGATGATCATCGCCCTTTCCCCTCATTGCGCATTTGGATCTTCTTTTTAGCAACTTTGGCCTGAGAAACGGCGGCCAGCTGCTGATCGCCTAGGAAAATTTTAATCTTTTTAATATTGGCCTGGGCCCTTGGGATCAGAATCTTTTCAAACAGGTTGACCCGGATCGAGACCTCGCGCAGTTCCTTTTCAAGGAGCCTTTTCTTTTCTTCGGCAACCTTGATTTTCTCGCGGACAATCAAAAGCGCCTTGACCCCTTCGATCGCTGCCTCAAACCAGATCGGCGTGTCAAAAAGAGAATAAGAAGCAGGCTCAAAGACGACGCGTTCGAAAAGAGGGATATCAACGCCTGCGACGTTCTCAAAACCCGTCTGCACCTCGACGATATTGACAGAGGAAAACAAATCGGGGGCATTCCGGTCTGTAAACAAGGAACTGTACCTTCCAACCTTGCTCTGGGCCGTCGAAAAATCGGAACGAAGGGCATCAATTTCCATCTGCGCTTGGTTCACTTCGAGCTGCAACATCGCTTTTTTCAACTGCAAAGTCGGTAAATACTTTTGCAGCCGGTCATGCTTGAGTTGCTGAACCCTTAATTCTGTCTTAGTGAGCTTAACTTCAGCCACGCATTAATCTCTTTTTGGCCAGTATTTATCAAGTAATGTCTGTTTAATCCCCACTTCGTGGGATTCAAAGCACTCCGCCAAGGTATTCCAACCTAAGTTGAGCGCATCTTCAAGCGCCAGGTTGACCTGCAAGTTCATCATCCTCTCTTCGAAAAGATGGGAAAATTGCAAGAGCTTCTCATCCCAGCGGGACAAACGGAATCCCATGCTCTGCCTTTCCCTCGCTTTTTTCGAGTCGGCATAGAGCCGGATCTGGGCATTCGCAATATCTCCATGGTCCTCCCGTGTGACTTTGCCGATGACCTGCTGCTTAAGACGGGAGAGGGATCCAAACGGATCGATCCTGCCGCCGTGCAAATAAAACTGCCCTTCGGTGATATATCCCGTATTGTCGGGGATCGGATGGGTGACATCTCCCCCCGGCATCGTTGTCACGGAAATGATCGTGATCGATCCGCTTCCATCGATATCGACGGCTTTTTCATAGCGGGATGCCAGATCTGAATAGAGCGATCCGGGATATCCGCGGTTAGAGGGCACCTGGTCCATCGTGATCATGATCTCTTTGATCGAGTCCGCAAAAGCTGTCATGTCTGTCAAGAGGACTAGAACATCTTTGTCTTGAACGGCAAACCGCTCGGCGCAAGCCAAGACCATATCGGGAACGAGCACGCATTCCACGGCAGGGTCCGTCGCTTGGTGGACGAACATGATCGTCTTATTCAAAGAACCTGATTTTTCCGCATTATCGATGAATGCCTGATAATCATCGAAGCGGAGTCCCATGCCTCCGATGATCACCACATCGGCATCGGTCTGATTCGCAATCCTCATCAAGAGAGCATTATAAGGTTCTCCTGCGATCGAAAAAATTGGGATCTTTTGCGATTTGACCAAGCAATTAAAAACATCGATCATCGGAATGTTGGTACGGACCAGATCGCGCGGCACAATCCTTCGGACCGGATTAAAGGAAGGAGAGCCGATCTCGATATGATCACCCGTGATCATTGGGCCTTTGTCGATCGGGTCGCCCGCGCCGTTCAAACGGCGGCCGAACAAAGCATCGCTGCAAGTCGCTTCCATCTGCCGGTTCAAAAACGTTACTCTGTCATTTGTCGCGATACCGCGTGTGTTTTCGAAACATTGGAGGGTGACATAATCCCCATCGATCCTCAAAACGGAAGCATAAGTGGACCTTCCATCCTGCTTGTGCACACGGGCAAGTTCTCCGAGGCAGACACCCTGCGCCATCACGGTGATGAGGTTGCCCCTCATATCAAGAATTCTATCATAGATCTTTTTCATCGTTTGCCTCTGTGCGTGACTTCATGGAGATCTTTTTTTGCAACATGCTGAAGTTTCTGTTCAATCCGGCTAAACGTCTCTTCATACCGGGCCGATTTAAACGGAAGGAAGTTCATATTTTTAACCTCGTTCTGAAGCTCTAAGAAGAAATTCCGAGCTGCATCATGGGAGTCAAAAAGAAAATGAGTTTCGAAAATCTGGAAAATCAGCTTGAAAAGGGGGATCTGCCTCGGAAGAGGGCAATAAGCATCCTCTTTATCAAACGCATTTTGCTGCAGATAGCTGAACTCATAAAGCTCAGCCTTGAGATAAGTGATCATATCGCTGAGCGAGACCCCTTCCTCTCCAACAACCTCCATCCGTTTTCCGATCTCGTCGCCTTCTCGCAGCATCTTGGCCGCTTTTTTCACCATTTTGTTCCACCCTTTGACCCGGGCTTCAAGCTCAAGGCCGACATCGTCCACATATTTGCTCCAAGAGATCAATGGGTCGATGGCTGGATAGCGGCGCGCATCTGATCTGGCGCGCGACAGTCCATGGAAGGCGCCGACGACAGACAGCGTTGCCTGAGTTACAGGTTCTTCAAAGTTACCTCCCGCAGGGGAAACTGTCCCTCCGATCGTCAAAGACCCCGCTTTTCCATTGCGCAAAGCAATCACGCCGGAGCGCTCATAAAAAGCGGCGATCCGTGATCCTAAATAAGCAGGGAACGCTTCTTCTCCCGGAATCTCTTCCAAGCGGCCGGACATCTCGCGCATCGCCTGGGCCCATCGTGAGGTTGAGTCGGCAAGGAGAAGGACGTCGAGTCCCATCTGGCGATAGTACTCGGCAATCGTTGCTCCCATATAGATCGAAGCTTCACGAGCAGCTACCGGCATTGAAGAAGTATTGCAAATGATCACTGTCCGGTTTAACAAGGCCTCGTTCGTATGCGGGTCGGTCAAGTGGGGGAACGTTTTCAAGACCTCGACGACCTCGCCGGCCCGCTCTCCGCAGGCGACGATCACGACGATATCCACAGCGGCATACTTCGAAAGATGGTGCTGGAGCACCGTTTTTCCGGCTCCAAATGGCCCCGGAGAACTGAACGATCCCCCCTTCAAAACAGGAAATTGGGTATCGACAATCCGAAGGCCGATGTCCATCATCTGCGTTGCTTTGACCTTTTCCCCTTCAAACAAGGGCATTTTGACAGCCCATTTCTGCATCATGGTAAAATGGTGCTCCACGCCGGCCTCATCGACCCCTCGGGCGACAACGGTGTCAACCGTGTAAGATCCAGGCTTGATCACCCAATTGATCGTGTACTGGCCGAAATGGGTAAAAGGGACCATGATCTGATGATGGAAGCGCCCTTCCATGACAAAACCAAGGGAATCTCCTCGGCAGACCGTCTCTCCGACTTTGGCCGTTGGCTGAAAGTCCCAATGCTTCGCCCTATCAAGAGGTGGAAGATAGACTCCGCGAGAAAGGAACAATCCAGTCGCATCGGCAACCCTTTCCAAAGGATTTTGAAGGCCGTCGACAATCGAGGTCAACAACCCCGGACCGAGCTCCGCCTCAAGAAGATGGGTGCTGAACTCAACAGAAGTATCCAGGCGCACGCCTCGTGTATCTTCAAATACCTGCACCTTGGCAACACTGCCGACAATCTCAATCACCTCAGCCTTTAAAGAAGTCCCTCCGCCAAGGCGCACCATACACACCTCTCCTTGCCGGATATCCCCTTCAAATTCAACATGCAACAGGTTTCCGAAAGCTTTGACCACCCCGCCTGTTGCAATCTTCTTAGGACTATAATTGTGTGTCTCGTTCATTATGTATCTCAGTTATGTGTAAACGTCTCTAAAATCATCTGCCCTTTTTCTTCATCTAGCTCATGATACTGCTCGACCAGCATCAACCGGGCCATATAAGCCAAAACAACATCGATGGAAAACAAGCTTCCCTCTACCATCTCCTCAACCTTGCGGAATCGATATTCGGCAAATGCCTTGTGCTGCTCCCAGGCATCGGGATAGGTCGCTGCCATCAGCTCGCTGAGCTCGGCATATTCCATTGGCGGTTCATAGCGGTCAGTATCTTTTTGAGCCAAAATCTGCGCGACGAAGGGATCTGTCGTTTCTTCAAACTGCAGCTCGCGCGTCAGGTCGCGGCCCATTTGTTTGGCCCTCAAACCGACAAGGACTAAACGCCACTCGCGCTCAAAGGTGAAATAACGATTTAAAAAACCTTTAAGCTGGGGCAGCTCTTCCTGAAAAAATCTGGCAAGGAGCGCGGAGAATTGGCGGATCCTGTCCTGTATTCTTTCAAACTGGTCTAAAAACTCGAATACATATTCAGGCAGGCCCGAACGGACCAGAAGGGCTTCATCAAGCTGCTTTTCTGAAAGCGTCCCTCTTGGGTCGATCGGCTCTTCCATGAATAAATTGCGGATATTGCAAATATCGGTAAACCGCATCAACAATTGCGCCAGACTCCTATCCTGCTTGCTCAAATTGACATCCAAGCGAGCTTTCAACTCCTCAAAAGTCATTTCAGGCTTATCGCGCAGGATCAGCGGCGGCAAAGAGGGAGCTAAAAAGTAGTAATTTCCCATAAAAGGCCAAGTCTTCTAGCTTTTACCGAAAAACATTTCTCTAAAATCCTTGCGGATATAATTAGCAACGATCTCTTTAAGAGCGGCATCAGAGATCTCGACTGTCATGTTCTCTTTATGGAGCTTGACCTCGATTCCGCCGGTCAAAGGCCCGATAAGGACAGTTTTTTCCTTCAGTTGCTTTAAGATGGCGTCTCCAAGGAGCGCGTTGACCGATTTGGCCGGAACGGCAGCAGGAATATAAATGCTCAAATTCGCATCCAGCCCCTCTTTTTCCACCGCTTTAACAGCTGCATGTACGAGCTGTGCGATTAAATTAGGGTCCTGCATCTGCTCCTTGATCAACTCCATCAGCCCGGGATTGAACAACCTCTCCTCGATGCTCTGTCTAAGGGACTCCACAGCCTGCTTACAAGCTTGCGACAAGGAAGACTGGAACACCGTTTTCTGTCTTTCGATCTCCTGGCGCGCCTCATTTTCCATCCTCTGGATCGCCTGGCGGGCCTCTTCGACCATTCTTTCAGCATCTTGGCGCGCATTTGAAAGCATCTCCTCAGCCTCTCTTTGAGCCGGCTCAAGAGTTTCCCTTCTAAGAACATCGCAGATCTTTTTTACCTTATCTTTTCCTGTTTCCATTGATCCTTTCCGTGGTTAACTCGATTGAAAGCAGGCGATTTGCTCAGAACCTGGATCCTAGGCAAAAAGCGCGGATTTAGCACGAAATCAGATTTTTATATTGCTTCAGTATGTACCAAACTCCGCTTTAAACTTGAAATTTGGCTGTGCCGGCACCCCGGATTTTGAAGCCGCCTCCATCGCTCAACTTATCCATGTTAAGCTGCCCCGCCGTCGCTTTACCGTTCCGAACTCCAGGGGCCTAGACTTTGCCAAATTCCAAGTTCAAGGCCCGGTCCGATATACGCCGCGGAAACTTTTATTCCCGTCCCAATCTGATTTTCAAATCATTTTCAGTACTCCCAAAATAGCGCATTCCAAATTTATTGTCTCTATGAACCTATCTCAATAAAAAGTTTCACAAGAAAAAAAGAAAAAATTGCGTGAAAGTCTCTGCTATGACATAACCATATACTTGGCAGATTTTAAATAAGGTGTCTTCCAATGCATAAAGTGATCTCTGCAGCCCTTGTTTTCTCAATGTTAGTTTTCTCCTCGAGCCTTTCTGCGGACAACGACCTCGACCAGTACAAAGAAGAAACTGATGCCTTATGGCGCAATGGAACCGGCTCCCAAGACG
>CAZEYJ010000067.1:0-3548 GCA_964516795.1 uncultured bacterium | reverse complement strand
TTAAAATGAGGCTACTGCTAGGCAGCTATGCTGCTTGCCGGCAATTGCGCAACAAAGCCGTTATTTGTCCATGAGGTATTGTTGATGATTTACGGGTTGCCGAATGAATCCAGCCATAATTCATGACTACTGTGTCTTTAGATTCGGATTGGTCTTCTGCGTCAATTATAACGAAATAATTGTAACCGTTTTTTAGTGTAACTTCTGCAGCTCTAGTTAATAAACCAGAGAGAGCTTTATTTTTTGAAGTTTCTTCTGTAGCTTTTATGCTGATAATAAAGGTGTCAGACGTTAGTTGCATTTCGGAGTATTTTCTTCCGAATGCTTGGGCTTGCGTTGATGTCATTGTGAAGTATATGAAAGTAGAAAAAATCGCCAGTTTTTTATAGAACATAACAACTCTTTGATTTAAAATTTATTTTCGTTTTATGTATTATATGAAATTGTCTGTATTTGTAAAAGTGTAAAAATAGTTTTTATTTCTAAGTCTTTTTATTGATATTATTCTAATGTTTGTGTGTAGGATGGATTGTTTTGGTTTTTGATTCATCTTTTGTGTGTTGTTAGAAATTTCATTTTTGCTGGGACATTGCTGGGACAGCACAACGAAAAAATTGCCAACTTCAAGCAATGTTTTACAACGCAAATTTGTATTCAAGCATTTGAAAATGAGGTTGATAGATATTGTGAAGGGTTGCCAAAGATTGGATTCATACCGACTGTAAATCCCCCGATTTCGGTCTTCGTGTGTTCGAGTCACACCGCCCCCAATTAAAAAAGCCCGCATCCGCGGGTTTTTTTATTGAATGAGACTGTCCCAATAATTCTGCATCTCTTTAGAGAGGTACTGTTTTATAAAGTTGAATTTAACTTTTTTAGATTGAGGGCCTTCAGTATCTATAAATGCGAATTTGTTATTTTTTGTGTAAGGGACGTTATTCACTAAATAGAGCACGCTCATTCCGCCATGCCCATGCTTTATAATAGAATAGAGTTCATCTAGATGTTTGGGTTTGATCCACTTCTTCCACCTGTATTCTGTTTCTTCTTGACTGACGAGTTCCATATCTGTCTCTACGATGATGATAGGCTGAGGATTCTCAGCAGTGGAATAAGGATACGCGGGGGGAACAAATATCCATTTGTCTGGAACTGAAAAATAGCGAATATTTTTACGTTGAATCGTTTTTCTTATTTTTTTTGCTTCAGCGCAACGTCTGACCAGCCATATCCAGGAGGGGAGTTGTTTACGAGAGCGGTTTTCTGAATCGAGATGCAATTTAAACACGTAGCCGGGTATTTCCGGATGTCGAGCGACGATAATGTAGCTACTAGGCAAAGGAGGAACAAGGATTTCAAATCCCGCTTCGATAAGCGTTCTTTCACTTTCAAGAACCCTTAATTGTGAAAAAATGAAATCAAGAGTTGCTTTGACTGGATGATCAACTGGAATAAGATAATTGGCGATCATGAAACGCATGTGATCAGTAAGCAACGGATTATCTTTAAAGTTTGGATAGTTCTGGGGGACTGCGCTAGTACCCAACCTTAAAAATTCTTGAGGGGAAGGCTGACGTGAAAGCTCCCGCGATTGAGTTGTCAAAGAGGGGGATTGTATTTCTGCAATACTATCCTCCTCTTTGACGATCTCAATCCCGAGGCTTTGATGCAGCCCAACCCTTAAGAGACTGTTAACGAATTCAGTCTCTAAGAACTTTTGAGATTGGCTACTAGGGGCAGGAATGGGAAAACAATGCAAACTGAGAGTTAATAAGATGAAAGTATAAAATCTGTTGCGGTTCACGTGAGCTTAGAGTCTGCTGTTGAAATCAGTTTCTGCCGGTTTCAACGACAGTTTCTAGGAACGGATTTAAGCAACAATGCCATTACAAGTCAAATTCCAAGTTTAAGGCCGAGTGCGGTACAACTGCGCCAGATGCTTGGATAAATGGTGTCGATATGGTATGATTCCTCTGCTCGCAGATAATATTAATTCTATAGATTAGATTTATGCGCATTGCTTTTTCAGGGACACATTATTCCGGGAAGTCGACGCTTGTCGCTGCTTTCGCAGCAGAGGTTCCCGAATGGGATGTCTATGATGAGCCCTACTGGATGCTGACAGAGTTGGGGCGTCATTTTTCAAATCCTCCAACTCTAGACGATTTTGAAGAGCAGCTAGAGTTTTCTATTCGTCTGATCAAAGAGAGTTCCAATCATGCTTTATTCGATCGCTCGCCAATTGATTTTTTAGCTTATGCGCTTGTCATCGCAGAGGAGAATGGTGAAGAATTCGATGGGGACAAATGGGAGTCCCGCGCAGCGGAAGCGATGGCTCTTCTAGATTGCGTCGTTTTTTTGCCCTTAGAAGACCCGGACCTTATCCCATTGCCACTGTCTGAAGACACGGATCTACGCCGGCGGGTGGATGAAAAATTACGGGAGTTGATTGCAGAGGACTTGAAAACTCAGATCGTAGAGGTCAAAGGAACGGTTGAAGAAAGGGTTAAAAAAATAAAAGCGCACTTAAAAATTAACTGGAGTGTTCGGTGACTGTCTTTTTGGTTCTATTGGCCATTGGACTTGTTTTGGGTTTGATCTGGCGGATTGCTTCTCGTCGGCGGGAAATCCCTTGTCCTACTTGGTTGGGTTGGCTTGTCGAATTGGACAATCCTTTTGCCAAGACTAATCGGGCTAGCTTCGTCGTTCAGCGATTGAATTTGAGACCGGGCATGCATGTTTTAGATGCCGGTTGCGGGCCGGGGCGGGTCACGATCCCCATCGCAAAAGAGATCGGCCCTTCAGGAAAGATCACAGCGATGGATATGCAGGCGGGCATGCTTCAGCGGGTTAAGGTAAAAGCAGAGGCTGCCAATCTGTCCAATATTCATTATCTTGAAGCTAAGTTAGGGGATGGAAAGCTGGAGCCAGGCCGCTACGATCGGGCCATCCTCGTGACAGTATTAGGAGAAATCCCTCAACAAGATCTAGCGTTAAAAGAGGTTTTTGATGCTCTTAAGCCGGGAGGTATTTTATCTGTCAGCGAGATCATTTTCGATCCCCATTTTCAGCGAAAAAGCACAGTTCTTCAAGTGGCGCGGAGTGTTGGTTTTCAAGAGATAGGAACAGTGGGGAGTTTCTTCGCCTTCAATATGCTGCTGGCAAAGCCTGTTATTTAATTGTTAAGCAGTATATTCGGTAGCGCAGGTGTTCAAATCCTCGATTTAGATAAAAGGTGGTCGCATTGGCAACCGATTCGAGGGCGATGTGCTTCAATTCATGGAAGTGTGCTTTATAGATCAGGTGGCGCAGGATCGCTGTTCCGGCGCCTTTGAAGCTGGGAGATCTGTCTTCTATCGAGGGCTCGAACAGTTTTCTTGAATTATATCTAAATCTGCTCAATACTATCCGTTATGGATAGATTGATTGCGATTTCTGATGCAGCTAAATTATTAGGAGTGTCAATCACGACACTTCGACGATGGGAAGCAGAAGGTAAATTAATTCCCAGCCGTACAGCAGCCGGTCATCGGCGTTATGACTTATCA
>CAZEYJ010000066.1:0-13444 GCA_964516795.1 uncultured bacterium | reverse complement strand
TTCAGGGGGTAATATCAACATTACGTATATTACCCCCTGAAAAAGAATCAAAAATCGGCCAAAATAATCCAAAAACTCGACGAAATCCAAATCCGCAGATACTCTCTAAGCTTCTTTAAAAGCAGATCACCAAAAAAAAGGCTCGAAGATAAAATCTTCGAGCCTTTTTTATTTTAAGTTAATTTCAATGGGGAAATTTTTAATTTGTTTTATTATTTTATTGATTAGTTTTTGTTTTGTTAATAACATAAAAACATAAAGGGAATGAATAAAGGGGGCTCCAATGGGCGATAAATTGAACATAAATCCATGGATCAGTATTTGGCTGGAGCCAAAGGCGACGATCAGGGCTATTACGAATTTTGACCCGAAGTATCGGTTTATCCTCTTATCGGCAATTTATGGGTTGCCAATGGTGCTCAACTTTGCTCAGAACTCATCTTTGATCGAATCGCTTCCTCTTTGGGCTATTTTAATTGCTTCTTTGGTCCTTTGTCCTTTTATCGGGGCGCTTGGCATTACTATCAGCTCGCTGCTTTTGAGCTGGACAGGGAAGTGGATTGGGGGCAAAGGAGATTTTCTTAGGGTCCGTTCGGCTGTCGCTTGGTCCAGCGTTCCTAATGTGGGGACGGTTGCGCTGTGGATTGTTTTGGTCGGTGTGTTTGGAAGCCAGGTGTTTTTTAGCGGCTTTTCAGACATGCCTTTTGTAGGGTATCAAGCCGGAGTGATCTTTATTGTCTTTTTGATCGAATCGATCCTTTCAATTTGGGGCTTTATCCTTTTGCTTAACACGCTCAGCGAGGTTCAAAAGTTTTCAGTATGGAAGGCATTGCTCAATGTGGTGATCCCCTTAGTGTTGGTGATCGCAGCGATTTGGGTTGTCGGGTGGATCATTTCAGGAACAAGTGCAATCATAAAATCATAATTATTTCATGGAGGAATCGGAGTATGGATAATAGTATGTATAAGGCGGTTATGGGCGTTGCTCTGACCTCTGTATCAGCGTTCGTGCTGCTTTTCAACCCGCTCTCTGCGGCCCAAGGAAGCAAAGATGCCAAGGGGTCTGCGGTTGTCAGCAGCAAGTGGCAGGAGTTTCATTCTGAGGGTGGAAAGTGCAAAATGTCTTTCCCTAAATCTCCGGACCATCTTTCAGAAAAGATGAGGCTTCCCGAGCATGGTTTTGATCTGAAATACGATGCCTACATCTCAGCGGTTGATCAGAAGACTGTCTTTATGCTGCTCATTGCGCAGTATCCTGATTTTGTCGATGAAACATATGCCCGCATGAGCTTGGAAGGATTTTTGAATGGGATATTGACACACAATCCGAACAACCAACTGATTTTTGCCGATCTTTCTCTTGTGGAAGGACATGAAGCTTTAGACTTTTTCATTCGCACGGGGGGCGTTTATTTTAAAGGCCGCGCTTTGATGGTCAAGAACAGCCTTTATCTGATGGCGATGGAGTGTGAAGTTCAGAACTACGACGAGACCCATTACAACACGTTCGTCAATTCATTCAAGTTAGCCAACTAATTCTATCGATTAAGCTGTCCGCATCGATGATGCGGACAGTTTTTAAGAAGCTTTAGAAGGTCAGGGTCAGCTTCCCTTGTGCGTAAGGGGCGCTTTCGAACTTGTAGTATTTGCCGTGGTGGTTGTGTTTGTCTTTGATGAAGATCCATCCGCCAAAGTTCCAGCCGGCGCCAACCGATGCACTGAAGATCTGGCCTGTGTTGAAATTCAAATCGAGCTCAAGCCCTTTCGAATAAATCTCAAAGATCCCATTTTTATAGTCGCCTTTTCCTTCGTGTGCACGCATTGGGAAGCGGTAAGGCCTTCCAAAGGTTGCCCACATGAGCGATGTCGACCAGTGGTCGTTGAAGAGGTATTCAACGGAGACATTGATCGGGAAGATCCCATTGACTTTCCAGTGTTTGGAGGCCTTCCAATCGATCCCGACGATCGGCAGGAGGTAGCCGTTCTCTACGCCGACATAGCCTGCCCAGCCGACATGCAGCCCGATCGTATCGGAGTAGCGGTAGCGTCCCCACATCAATCCGTAATAGACGCCGGATTGTCCAAAATCCCAGGTCTGAGCATCGACGGAAGCAGCTCCGGCCAAGATCCAGCGCCAGTCTTGCAGCGATGTCGAGACCCAGCCGAGCGATGCGCTGGCAAAGTGGTAGTCGTCTCCGCTAAAGCGGGGGTTTTTCGGCCAATCGAATTCGAGGTAGGAATAGCCGACTTTCCAGCTGAGCGAGTTATCAGGAGTCAGATAATGGGAATAGTACAGAAAGGCGTGGGCGTCCTCATACCTTGCTTTTGAGTGCCTGTGATTGTGGAAATCGGCAGGAAGGACTTCGCGGAATTCTCCATCGAAGTGGACCGGGTGTTTTTTATTGACAAAGCTATAATCGGTGACGAGTTCATACGAGGTGGTCAAGATAAAAATAGGTAAAGCATATCGTAATTGCACAGCACTAACTCCAAATCAATTTTTACAAAAATCCGAGTATGTGAAATCGGGGAATTAAAAAAAAGAGGTGAATTTGCCGAGCTTTTCTCGCTGTAGCGGGAAAAGCTCTAAGAGCCTGTACAAACTTGGGTTTCGTCGACAGGCTCTAAAAGAACCCTTTTGTCAATAACTCATTTGATGTTTTATGCTGCCTCAAAAAAAAATATGGCGGAAACCTTATGTTGGAGACAGCGCAAAACCGGCAGGAATTCATCGGCCGCTTGGAAGAGATCGAACAGATTGTGAGCTCGGACGATCTTCTCTTGGATGAGAATTTAAAAGGTGTTCAGAAGTGGGGGTTTTCGTGGGTTGTCAGGATCATCACGAGCCCTATTTACTATTTGTTCTGTGACGATCCTTTTTCAGACGTGAGGATGGACCGGGTCGCTGAGGAATTGAAGGAATATGTGGATCTCAACCAGCACCATTTTTTTACCCGCGATGCTTCAGAATGAGCGAAGAAGGGAGGAGCAGCAGAGGAGAAGAGCTGAGAGGCCCTTCTTCACCGTTCCTCCAGCCGATCTGCCTCAGGGAAATCATTCGGGGTGGAGGGTTGGAGAGGAAAGTTTTGAGCAATGGTGGGAAAATTGGCAGAGGAATGCTGCGGCAAGTCGGCAAGCGCGGCATGAAAGACGGGATCGGCATAGGGCGCAGTTCGCACGGCAAGAGGAGGCGCTGCGCAACAGGAATGCGCATTGGGAAGAGCTGTTGCGTCGAATGAACGAAGGGGTAAGGAGTGAAGATGCTTTGAGAGCAAGAGACCAAAGGGTTCGCGAAGAATCGCTGCGTCAAGCTGAGCAGCAAGCCGCAAGGGCCGCTGAAGAGGCGGCAGGGCAAGAGCGAGCCCGCGCAAGTGAAGAGGTAGAGGCTGCCCGCCTTGCGGAGATAGCGCAGGTCCAACCTTACTTAGAAGAGCTGTTCAGACCGATCTTGCAAGGATTGGTTGACCGGGGTGAGTGTGAGAGCCTAGAGATTACGAGCTCTCAATTGCTTGACCGCGTCTTTAGGCAATGGGCTCGCACAAACCACCCGGACAGGGCGCCTCCAGCTGAGTGGCAACAGGCGAATGAGAGGTTTCAAGATATTCGCCGCAAGATCGAGCTGCTGAAAGAGACTAAAGTTGAGCAAGGGGCTGAGGGCTGGTAAAGGCTTGCTAAATTCTTGGTATTTGAGTTAATTTTTATCTTCTTTGTGAAAAAAATTTACAAAACCGGAGGAGGAAAAATGGAAACTGCTGCAACAAGTCAAGAGTTTATGAACCGTTTGGACAATATGGACCAAATTGTCCAGTCAGAGGATCTGTTATTGAACGAAGACCTTCAAGCGACAGAGAAGTGGGGCTTACGCTGGATCGTTAGGGTGATCTTATGCCCTATCCGCTCTTTGTTTTGCTGCGATGTTTTTGCCGATGTCAGGATTGTGCGGGTCGCTCAGCGCTTGCAAACTTATTTTCAATCTCATCAAGGTCGTTTTACCGCCAATGATGCTTTTCGGCTTGGAGTAACGGCCGTTTCAAATCGGTTGGTTGCGAAGCTGAAGGAGAGGACCCATCATCGCTATGATGCGATTTTAGACCGGGTCTTGGATCAGCGGAATGTGATGCTCAATTCGTTAAGAAGTGATCCGGGGGCTGCACAGCCGTCAGCGCTGGAAACTTCTTCTTGACCTTTTCACAATGAGTTCATTTTTTTGCAGACAATGACTCGTTGAAGTCGGTGTATGACTTTTCGCCGCCGAGCATCCTGAGGATCTCTTGTTCCCTTTCTTTTTGGGCAAGGGGCTGGATGGTGGTGATCGTGCGGCCGTCGGCTTGGTGTTTCTGGACGCTGAAGTGGTGGTCTGCTTTCGCAGCGACTTGGGGGAAGTGGGTGATGCAGATCACCTGCCGGTGTTTGCCAAGCTCTTTGAGCTGCTCGCCGATGACGGTAGCCGTTTTTCCGCCAACGTTGGCGTCGATCTCGTCAAAGATAAGGGTGGGCGTCTGATTTTTTTCACATAGAGTCGTCTTGATGGCAAAGAGAAGGCGGGAGAGTTCTCCTCCGCTCGAATGGTCTTTGACCAGGACTGATTGTTCTCCGATATTCGCCCGTATCCAGAAGAGGACTGTGTCTGAGCCCCATTGGGAGCAGGGGGCCGGTTCAACCCGGATGTCGACTTCGGCTCCTTGCATGTTGAGCGCTTGCAGGCTTTGCGTCAGCCGAGCGCTGAGTAGCTTGGCGGCTTTGGTTCTTCTCTGGGTCAGGGTATTGGCGAGCTGGGCTGTTGTGTGCTGGGCAGCGGTGATCTGGGTGCGGAGGGCTTCGATCTGATCGACGAGGTTGTCGAGCTGTTTGAGTTTTTCCTGGGCATTGCGATAGCACTGCTCGATCTCTTCAAAGCTCTGGCCGTATTTGCGCTTGAGCGAGTCGATGGCGGCAAGCCGCTCCTCGAGATAGAGGAAGCGCTGGGGATTTTTCTCCATTTTTTCCGCATAGCACTGGAGTTCGTTGAGGGATTCTGAGATGGCGATGGAGGATTCCCGCAGGAGGTTGGAGGGTTGGCTTAGGCGGTTGTCGTAGCGGATGAGCGATTCGCACGATTTATCAAAACGGCTAAGCGACGGGAGGAAGTGGGAGAGGCCTTGGATGATCGGATTGAGCTTTTCGAGGATCTCTTGCGCATGGGCAAGCCGTTTGTGTTCTTCGATGATCTCCTCTTCTTCCCCGCTTTTGAGCTTCACGGAAGCGATCTCTTCGATTTGCCGGCTTAGGCGATCCGCTTCTTTTTCTCGCTGGTTGTCTTGCAGAAGGAGGCTGGTGAGTTGTTCTTTGAGCTCTTTCTCAGTGTAGTAAGCGGTCTGGAATTCGCTAAGGAGGGCGGCTTGCTCTCCGAATTGGTCAAGGATTGTCCGCTGCGCTTCCGAGGTGGTCAGCGTGTGGTAGGCATGCTGCCCGACGAGTTCGAGAAGGGTCGCCCCAATCTTTTGGAGGAGAGGAAGAGGGGTGAGGTGTCCGTTGACAAAGGCGCGGTTTTTCCCTTCGCGAGTGATCTCTCGGCGGATGATAAGGTCGGAGCGGGGATCGTAATCGATCCCTGATTCATCGAGGATTCGGCAGGTCAGGGGGAGGTTTTCGATGGTAAATGAGGCTTCGACATAGGCTTTTTCTTCACCTTTGCGGATCATGGTGCTGTCGGCCCTAGCCCCTAAGGCAAGGTCGATCGCTTCGATGAGCGCTGTTTTTCCCGCTCCCGTTTCTCCCGTGAGCGCGGTGAAGTGGGGAAGCAGTTCAAGGGTGGAGGTGTCGACAAGGACTAAATTTTTAAGGACTAATTGGTTAATCATGCAAGACTTCACCGGCGGTTTTAAAGTGCATTTTGGCAACAGAGTCTAAAATAGCAGGGCCATGTTTTGCGACTAATTTTTTCCCAGCGGTGATCACTTGGGCGGCGGCTCCTTTGGGAAGCTGCATGCCGACCTCTTGGCTTAAGTTATCGATCCCTTCGACAAAGGCAGCCCTTGCGAGGATGGATGCTGCTGCGACGACGGGATCTGATTCCGCTTTATGGCGCTGGGTGAGGTTGACGGAGAGGTTTTTGTGCTTAAGGGCGGAGAGGACGACCGACTCATCGGCGAATTGGTCGATGATCACGTCGCGGCACTGGGTCCTTGCATTGAGCTCTGAGATTGCGGTGGCGTGCCCCCAAGCGAGCAGGCGGTTGAGGTTATGGAATTTTTCGTAGAGCTCGTTATAACGTTTAGGAGAGATTTTAATGATCGAGTGGATGCAGAGGGATTTAATTTTTTGACTTAAGGTCAAAATGGCAGGATCGGTCATCTTCTTGCTGTCTTTGACGCCGATTTTAAGCAGTTCTTTGATATGCCCTTCTGTCGCAAAGACTCCGGCGACGCATAAGGGGCCGAAAAAATCCCCTTTGCCAGCTTCGTCGATGCCGATCCGGGTGGTGAGATCGATCGATGCCTCTGGATAAGAATAGGAGACGGATTGTAGAATTTCCGGTTCAAGGTAGAATTCGATGAAGGGGCCTTTTTCTTTGCCTTGGACTGTCAGTTTTCCCGATGTGTACAAGGTGCAGGAGACTCCCTTTTTTTGAGCAGAGAAAAGGGTGTAGGCGGGTTGGGTGATCGAAAAACCTTGTTCGACGAGGTCGTTTTGGAGCTTTTCGGCAAGGTTGAGGTCGATTGCGGCAACGAAACAAGGATCTGGTGTGTTTTTTTTGTTTGACATGAAATTTTTTAATTGCGAATTAATCTTTTCTCCTACAATAAAAGGAGTTTTTAGAGGCTGTCTACGAATTTGGTTCCTCTCGATCCTAAAAAATTGTGAAGTCGAGTCGGAAAACTTCATTTTTGCATTGATTTCGAAAAAAAACAAGCTAACATATTGAGCAAACAGTTATGCCGTGTACCCAAACAACTTCAAAAATCGGCTTGCGGATCGCGTAAAAGCTCCCGCGGCCTGAAAGTCGATTTTTGAAGTCGTTTGGGTATAACTTGGAGGATTATGAGTGAAGAATTAAAGCGAGTCGGGACCTTGCTTAAATCAAAGAGAAAAGAGCTCAACCTGACGCTGAAAGAAGTAGAAAATTCAACGTCGATCCGCTCTTCTTATCTCGAGGCGATCGAAGAGGGAAAGATAGGCGAATTTATTTCGGGGGTCTATGCTTTGGGCTTTATGAAGCAATATGCCAATTTCCTCGGGATAGATATGGAAACAATGATCCAAGAAAATCCTCATGTGTTCCGCATGCCTGCGGAAAAGCATGAGTTTTCCTATGGGATCGGGACGTTGGAAGTGAGGGGAAGCATGGGCGGCGGAGTGAAGTGGCTTCCTAATTTGTTATGGGCGGCAGCTGCAGCTTTAGTTCTTGTCGTCGCTTGGTATTTGGCTAAGTTTTTAGGTGTGATTTAACGGGAATTAAGCAGATGTCTATGCCCATGCCTTCACATGCCAATCGGCTGATCAACGAGAAATCGCCTTATTTGCTCCAGCATGCCCACAATCCTGTTGACTGGTACCCGTGGGGAAGGGAGGCTTTCGAGTTAGCCAAAAAGGAAGATAAGCCGATTTTTTTATCGATCGGTTATGCGACTTGCCATTGGTGCCATGTGATGGAGAAGGAGTCTTTTGAGAATCCTGAGATCGCCAAGTTGATGAACGATTCCTTCGTGAATATCAAGGTCGACCGGGAAGAGCTTCCCGAGATCGACACGATCTATATGGAGCTCGCTCAGGCGCTTATGGCGTCGTCGGGAGGATGGCCTCTCAATCTCATTTTGACCCCTGAGCTCAAGCCGTTTTTTGCCGTTACCTATTTGCCTCCGGTGAGCCGGCGCGGGTTGATCGGGATGCAGCAATTTATCCAGCATATCAATCAGATGTGGCAAGGGGAAGACAGAAAGCAGCTGACGGAGCAGGCCGACAAGATCGTCGAAGTGTTTGAGAAAATGGCCCTTTCCTCGGGAGATGCCCTTCCTCCTCAAGGGATGCTTGCAGCAGCGGCCGAAGCTCTTTTCGAGATGATCGATCCGATCTATGGCGGACTGAAAGGCGAGCCGAAGTTCCCAATGGGCTATCAATCCCTCTTTCTTTTAGAGCAAGCCCGGGAAAAAGCCGATAGCCGATCGATGTTCTGTGTCGAGTTGACGCTTGATATGATGTTCCAAGGGGGGATTTATGATCAGCTCGGGGGAGGTTTTTCTCGTTATTCCGTAGATGAGAAGTGGACTGTGCCCCATTTTGAAAAGATGCTTTACGACAATGCGATCTTAGCAGAGACCTATCTCGAGGCATGGCAATTCTGTAAGAAGGCCGGTTACAAGCAGGCTGCCGGCGAGACGCTCGATTATCTCTTGCGGGAGATGATGCATCCCGAAGGGGGATTTTACTCTGCCGAAGATGCTGATTCCGATGGGCATGAGGGGATGTACTACACATGGACGCCTCTTGAGATCCGCGAGGTCCTTTCAAATGAAGAAGCAGAAATCTTTTGCCGTTATTACGGTGTGACAGGCGAGGGGAATTTCGAAGGAAGAAGCATTTTGCATGTGACTGCTTCGCTCGATGAATTCGCCGAGGCGGTAGAAAGGCCTGCCGACGAGGTGCAAACCCTTTTAAACCGGGCCCGTGCTCAACTGCTAAAGAGAAGAGGCTTCCGCAATCATCCTTTTAAAGATGACAAGATCATCTGCTCTTGGAACGGCCTTGTGGTCGATGCAATGGCCAAGGGTGGCGCCATTTTGAAGAATGCAGCCTACCTGCAAGCGGCGGTTAAAACGGCAGACTTCCTTTACAATAACCTCTACAAAGATGGGCGTCTGTATCGAAGGTGGAGGGAGAACGAGGCCCGGTTTTGCGGAGGGATCGACGACTACGCCTTTTTAATCAAGGGGTTGATCACCTTGTTCGAGCAGGACCAAGGGGCAAAGTGGTTAAAATGGGCTTTGGACCTGACCGATCTTCTGTTTAAGGAGTTTAAATCTGAAGGAGGCGCTTTTTATTTTCACGTCTCCGATCCTAACTTATTACTGCGCCGCTGCGAATTTTACGACGGCGCTGAGCCGTCGGGAAATGCGGTCCATTGCGAGAATTTGCTTCGCCTATTCCAACTGACAGGCGAGTCCAACTATCTCTCCCAGGCAGAGGATATTTTAAAAGCTGCCAAGACTTCGATCGAAACTTATCCTCCCGGCGCGTGCTATCATTTGAAGGCTTTGCAGCGTTACTATGAAATGAAAGCGCCGCTGATTGTGATCGCGCTTGATGAATCGGACTCTTTAGCTCAAGAGATCAAAGGGCATTTGGCAGAGCATTACAATCCTCATCGGTTTACTGTCTGGAAAAGACCGGGCGACTCTCTTTTAGATGCGCTGATCCCTTCTTTGGTTGATAAAAAACCGATCGATGGCCAGACTGCAGTATATGTTTGCAGGCAGGAGTATTGCGAGCCGCCGCTTCTTGCCAAAGAAGAAATTTTTAAGGCAATCTGATCTCGGAGGATGTCATGACACAGCGTACAAGGTTAGGCGACTATACCTTGGTAAAACAACTCGGCGTCGGTTCGATGGGAACAGCTTATCTGGCAGAGCACCGGCTGATGAAGCTCCCTTGCCTTGTCAAAGTATTGCCTCCCGAGCTTTCCTCTGATGCGAATTTTATCCAGCGTTTTGAAACGGAGGTATTGGCCCTTGCCAGCCTTGATCATCCCCATATCGTTAAAATCCATAACGTCTCCTGCGCCGATGGCCAGTATTTCCTCGTTACCGATTGCATAGCCGGCGCTGATGCAGAGCCGTGCAATTTGGCCCAATATCTTGCCAAACATAAGCATAAACTTTCTGAAGAGGAGATCGTAAGGATTGCTCGACAGATCGCCTCAGCTCTCGATTATGCCCATCAGAGGAAGATGGGGGTCGAGCCTTTTGCCCATGGGACTTTGAAGCTCAACAATATCCTTGTCCGCCCTTCAAAAGAGGGGATCCATTTGTTTTTAAGCGATTTTGGCCTTTCCCGGATCATCGGCCCTGGTGCAGTCTTGAGCCGGACGTATAAGGCTGTGGCCGACCAGTTGGCCACGAATATCGGCTTTACATGGAACAAACGGGCAGATGAGAAGTATACTCCAGGGAAGATCGATGCGAATGCGATGAGCGTGCTCCATGAGTCATTTTTGCAGAACTTTGCTTTTTTGGCCCCCGAGCAGAAATATCCTTCCCAGGCGCGCGTCAGCCCGGCAAAGGCGGATATCTATGCGTTCGGCGTCCTCCTCTATTATCTTATCAAACGGGAGATGCCGGAAGGCTTTTTCGAAATTCCTAAGAAAAGCGGCGACATGAAATGGCATTGGGATTTTCTCTTGGCCCGCTGTCTGAGCCGAGACCCTTCGGCAAGACCAGACCTCCTTTCTGTTTTGATCGAAGAGCTTGTCACAGCCGTCGTTTCACCTATTGCCAAAGAGCAGCTGCAGAAATTAAAGGAGGTCAGCTCAGCCCAAACAGAGGAGGAGCCCGTTTGCATGGCAGCTTCCACTGTTGAGCAAGCCGCCCAAACAGCGCAGCCAAGGCAGGAACCGATCAGAGCTGAACAAACACCGGTTTTCCAAGAGGTTCAAACAGGCTCCTCGCTAAAACCGGTCTTTAAACCTCAAGAGATCTCCCGCCCTTCATTTGAAGTCGATCCGGGCGAGATTTTTCACAAGGAGCTTCTCGTTGGCCGGTATCAGCCCAAAGTCGAGCAGGAAAAGGCGGTCGAGCCGATGATGACGGAAATGGTCGTCGTCCCCGCAGGAACTTATTACCGTGGAAGCAACCATGGGGCTCGCGATGAGATGCCGCGCCATGCGATCAATATGGAGGCTTTTGCGATCGACGTCTATCCGGTGACCAATGAGCAGTTTGTCCGGTTCCTTGAAGTGATGGGCGGTGAAAAGGATGTGAATAACAACGACATCATCCGCTTGCGCGATTCGCGTATCAAGCGAAGCGCAGGAAAAGTCAGCATCGAATCAGGTTATGCAAAGCATCCTGTTGTCGGCGTCACATGGTATGGCGCTACCGCCTATGCCAAATGGATCGGCAAGCGCCTTCCGACAGAAGCGGAATGGGAGATCGCCGCCTACGGAGGCCGCGAAGATTATACTTTCCCAACGGGAACGGAGATCGATCGCTCTAAGGCCAATTACTTCAGTTCCGACACCACACCTGTCGGCAGCTACTTGCCCAACGGCTATGGGATCTACGACATGGCGGGCAATGTCTATGAGTGGTGTCAAGATTGGTACGACTACCATTACTACGACATCTCCGTCCAAGAGCCCGATTCTCCCAAAGGGCCGCTTCAAGGGGTCTACCGCGTCTTGCGCGGAGGCTGCTGGAAAAGCCTCAAGGAGGATTTGCGCTGCGCCCACCGCCATCGCAACAATCCGGGCATCATGAACGGGACCTACGGTTTCCGTTGTTCCGCCGACGTCGCCGAATAATTATTGATGTCCCCTGATAAAGAAATAGTTTTGCTTTTCTCTTTATATAGGTCACAACTTAACTTTAGTTTTTCTTGACTTTGGCTCAAGATGCCCCTAGAATTTTAAGCTTTTCTAGGGAGCGTTTTATGAAATTATTGCTATCTAAGCCTCGAGGGTTTTGCGCGGGGGTCGACCGGGCAATCGAGACGGTGGAGCGGGCTTTGGAACTCTGGGGAGCTCCTGTTTACGTGAAGCATGAGATCGTCCATAATAAGCATGTCGTCGAGGGGCTGAAGCAAAAAGGGGCCATTTTCATCGAAGATTTGAACGAGGTGCCGATGGGATCTCGCCTGATCTATTCGGCCCACGGGGTCTCTCCGGCAGTTCGGGAACAGGCCAAAGCGCGTAACTTGATCGAGATCGATGCGACCTGCGGGCTAGTGACCAAGGTCCATTCTGCTGTGAAGCGGTATGCGCAAAAAGGGTATCAGATCATCCTGATCGGCCATCGCAAGCATGTGGAGATCATCGGAACCGCAGGGGAAGCTCCCGATGTAACCACGATCGTTGAATCGGTGGGCGATGTTGAGTCTCTTGATTTCCTTCCGGATCAAAAATTATTTTACACGACTCAGACGACATTGAGCCTTGATGATGTCAAAGAGATCACAGAAGCTTTGATCGCCAAATACCCCCATGTCGAAACGATTCCCAGCTCTTCGATCTGCTATGCGACGACCAATCGGCAGATGGCCCTTCGGGCGATTACCGATTCAGCCGATCTGATCCTTGTTGTCGGCGATCCGCGCAGCTCCAACTCCAACCGGTTGCGCGAAGTGGCGGAAGTCCGTGGCGTTCCTTCTTATCTCATCAATGATGAGCATGAGATCCTTCCTTCATGGCTGGAACAGGTCGAGGTGATCGGCCTGACGGCAGGCGCATCGACTCCTGAGGATGTCGTCCAACGATGCATCCAGCGCCTGCGCTCTCTTGGTGTAAGCGCAGTTGAAGGTGTCGTTTTCACTGAGGAAGACGTCGTTTTCCAGCTCCCTAAAAGTTTATCGTTAAATTAATCCAACGGTGGAATTTTTCAAGAGGACTATCGATGAAAAAACCTCTCGTTAGTGCTTTGTTTTTCAGTTCTGTTTTTTGTCAAAATCATCTTGCTTATTCTGAGCAGTTAATCGATCTTGGGACTTATGAATCTTACAAGGGCTGGGGAGCATTTAACCATGCTCCTGATATGGGCGTTTTTATTGCTTCATTGGCAAAGAGTTATGGAATTACCACAGTGATTGAAACTGGAACGTGGCTAGGCTATACGGCAGATTTTTTATCTCTTGTTTTTGATGAAGTGCATACGATTGAAATATCTGAAATCCATTATCTGTTAGCGGAAGAAAGGCTGAAAAACAGTTCGAATGTCATTAGACATTTCGGAAGTTCTGAGAAGGTCTTGCATACCATTCTTCCTGATCTCCAAGAGAAGAGATTGCTTTTCTACTTAGACGCTCATTGGGGAGTTGATTGGCCTTTATTGAACGAGCTGGAGGAAATTGCTCGAACACATAAAGATAATTGTCTGATTATTATTGATGATTTTAAGATTCCTGATAGGCCGGATATTAGTTATGATAGTTATGGAGGTAATGATGCGAGTTTTGAGTATGTTAAAGATAAATTGTCTTTGATTTATTCTGATTATACATATTTCTATCTTATTTCTAAGGATCCAAATTCCCGCGGTAAATTTGTTGTGATGCCTAAGAGCCTGAGACCGTTGGATAACGGTCTCAGTCTCTAAAGATTGGACCTGAACCTTGGTTTTCCATCTCGCTTTGCATTTGGTTTGATAATAATTCCTTGATAAGGCCATAAAAAAAACGGAAGAGGATGGCTTTAGAGAGGATGTGACGCTTGAAAAGTGAAAGGACAACAGTTGTTCAGCTGCATAAGGGGACTTTAAAG
>CAZEYJ010000065.1:0-5462 GCA_964516795.1 uncultured bacterium | reverse complement strand
GCCGAGCCGGTGACTAAGATTTTTTTTATTGCCATCGTATCAGGATTAGATTATAAATTTTGCTCTTCACTAGATTAGCAAAAAGTGGATTTGATGAGAAATTGGATTGTTGCCTTTTGTCTTGTATTGCTCGAAGCGGCTTGTACAAATCCTCCCTATCGCGGGAGAGAAGTGCTCGGCGCCGATGAGTTTGTAATGGACTCCTACCGCATCCGTGAAGGAAAATTTTCGATCTTGCAGATGGAAGGAAGGGAATATCAGGATTTTTCCTCAAACTTGCTCGAAGATTACCAAGATACGATCAATGAAGGAGATGTCCTTCAGGTCGCTATTTATCATCCCACACGTTCCGATTTGTCCGCGTCGGTCGAGAAGATAGGCCATCTCGTCGGATACCCCGTCATGCAGGGCAAGATCCAATTGCCCGATTTGGAACCGGTCGAAGTCGAAGGGCTCACCTTAAGTGAAGCGCGCGCCTTTTTGCAGGAGAAGTATCGGGAACAGATCAGGGATATTGACGTTTTCCTTGCATACAAGGAGCGGATTGAGAAAAAGGTCGAGCTTGCAGGTCTCGTCCAGGTCCCCAGCATTCCGGTCGATGGAAGGCTCCGTTTGTTTGAAGCCCTGTCGATTGCCAAGGTCCCGACCAATGCGAATTTATTTAAAAGCTATGTCGTCCGAGAAGGAGAACTGCTTCCCGTCGACCTCTATAAGTTGCTTAAAGAGGGCGATATGGAACAAAATATCGTCATGCATGGAGGCGATAAGGTGTATATCGCCGATCCGTCGGCTTCGACCTTAATGGTCCTTGGCGAGGTTGGCAAAGAACGCGTCGTCGACGTTCCCGATGGCTTCATGACGCTGAGAAAAGCGCTTGCAGAGGCCGGAGGGATCGCCAACACAGGGGACAAATCGTATATTCAGATCATCCGCGGCAATATCTTGCATCCCAAGATTTATACCTTGCACTGGGAGCATGTCGTCCGCCTTCCCAACGATAGCATGCTGCTGATCCCGGGTGACATCGTCTATGTTGCCGCAACGCCGATCACAGAGTGGAACCGTTTTGTCAACCAACTGATTCCTACATTCATTGCCCTTGATCTCGTGACAAAAGGGATCAAATCGATAGGAGTCAACGTCCCATGACTTTGCCATCAGATGAGATCATTATCGGTTTTTCCGATCTGAAACGGCTTTTTTATCGAACTCTCCCGCACATTAAACGGGTCTCTTTTATCGCAGCCTGTGCAGTTTTTGTCTTTTTTTTGTTTAAAGAACCTCTTTTTATTGTTGGCGCGACATTTAAGCAAGTAGGAGGTTCGCGCACGCCCGGATCATATCTTAAAGAGTTATTTCAGGGTGTTGGCGGGCTGAGCCATCAAGACCCGACAGGCAGCGCTCTAATGACTTCCCAATCTGTGTTGCGCGACGCCGTTGAAGAGTTAGGATTGCAGGTCCAGTGGGACCATCAGGGCCGGATCATGGGCTTCTTTTCTAGGATTTGGGAAAATATCAGCCTGGAGATTGGCTCTAAGATCCCCGATATGGAACGTTTTGTGTTTCAAAAAGTCCACTACGACTTAGAGACAGGGAAAAATGTATTCATTAAGGTCCTTGAAGACGGTTGGTTCAAGCTCTTTGATGAAAAACATAATGAACTTGGCAAATGGCGCTTAAATGAGCCGATCACCCTCCCTTTTTTTTCGGGGTGCTTGATAAAGATTCCCTCTCAAGTTAAGCCTCAGAAGTTCTACCGGCTCCGACTCGCCCCCTGGACAGATTTAGTCGGGTCGGTCCGGAAGCGGTTTGTTGTCAAACAGGTTAAAGCGGAAACATCCGTTTATTTGTTGACTTTTGCGGATCGGGACCGGCATCTGGCTGCAGATTTGCTCAATCAAGTCATGGCGAGCTATTGTAAGTTGATCTATTCTGAAAATGAAGAGATTGCAGAAGCGCAAGTCGCTTATTTGGAAAAGCGGCAGGATGAGCTGGCTAGGAAATGGGATGGATCTCTTCAGGAACATGTCGCCTATCTGAAAAATAATTTGCATGAAGGGGGGTATTTAAGCTTCTCTCAAGAGCTCGATTACCTGCAAGAGCCTCAGCATGCTTTGACTTCTCGGTTGCTGGACCTTGATTTTAAATTGAATCGATTTGAATCCAAGGAGCCAGAAGAACAGAAAACAGATCGGCGTGATGGTTTTTCAGATTTTCTCTTTCCTTCTTTTCAGCTTAAGCCGATCGGAAACAAAGAGGGTCCTTTGGCCGAGATGCAGCAAAAGCAGCTTGGCCACAAGCTTCTGAACCTTGAGCAACAAGAAAACAAGTTCACTGATATTCCTGAATGCGCCATGGCAGGCGAGATTAAGATCCTTTCGCAGCAGCAGGATCAGGCTGCCAGGCTTCTTGAACAGTTGGAAGAGGCGGAAGATACGTCGGGACCGATGCTGAACGATCCGCAGACCCTTGTGGCCATTTGGGCAAAACAACTCACGGAGCAACAGCAACTGTCCTCGATACAGAACCCAATCCCTAAAGAAAAGCAACAACTTAAGGCTTATATCGCGCAAGTAGGGAATAAAATTAAGGTTTTAGAGGATAATCTCTCTCTTCAGCGCTCCAAGGAACATGAGTTTACAGGTCTTACACTTGAGACAGCCCAACAGCTTTATCTTGATTACAATAGCCAGCGGGACAGTTTGCAAGTGCAGCTTAAGCAGTTGGTCCATCTTGCCGAGCAGCTCTATCAACCTGAATTTGAGCTTAGCTCGATCACGACGATTTTGGCCGATCCTGTGACTCAAGGCCTCGTTTTTCAGGCAGGAGAGACGGCAGTCCGTTTGCAGGATGCAAGCAACCGAAGCTTGCGGGAACAGGAGCGGCTTAGAGAAACGCTGCGCACGCAGAAGTCGTTCATTGCCGAACATTTGTTGCAAATCATCGAATTGACAAAACTCCGAGTTAAACTTGCTGAAGATAAAATCCGGTCGTTGCGCACGACAACATCTGACCTGCTAAAGAGGGAGAAGCATCTTGTTCAGGACCAGCTTGCACAGCTCAATCACCAAATGGAACACCTTCCCGAAAAATGGAGGCGCGAGAATTTGTTGTTATTGAAGAAAGAATTGGGGATGAAGATGGTGCAAGGATTAACGGAATTGATGGAAAGCAAGTCGATCGAGCAGCATCTTTATTATGTCGGGTCCCGCCCTATTGATCGCGCCTTTGCCCCTCTTTCCCCTAAGAAACCCCGCCTCCTGCTCTATGCGCTGATGGGTGGATTGCTAGGAGGGTTGGGCAGTTATTCATTTGCTTTTTTCCGATCGCTGATGAGAGGGCTTCCCCTCTCTCATGAAAGTTTGACCCGTTTGGGTTTTTACAGCTGCGGTCCTTTATCGGAAGATTGCGATGCGCCGATCGACCAGTTGTCCAACCCTGATTTGGAAACCGTCCGCCGCCTTTGCCAATTCCTCCTCAATTTAAATCAAAAACATCGATGTTGCGCGGTCATTGGGGGAAAAGCGCCTAATTTTGTTTTGGCTCTTGCAGGCTTGCTGCAGATGCGCCAGTCCCGAGTCCTTGTGGTCCAGTATGTGTTTGATAAACCGGTTTCTTCGGGAGACATTCCGGGCCTTTGGCATTATCTGCAAGGCGAAGTCTCCGATTTGCCGATCCGGAAGCTGCCTGCCTGCGACTTCCTTCCGAGCGGAGGGACGTCCCGCCATGCAGTTGAGATGCTTGGGAACCCCAGGATGGGAAGTTTTTTAGCCTCCGTTAAAGAACGCTACGATTTCGTCCTGCTCTATAGCAGCGCAGAATCTTCAGATGTTGAAGCTCAGGCGCTCCTTAACATCGTCGATGCAGCAATTGTTGCCGTTAAAGAAGAAACAAGAGAAGAGCTCGCTATGTATCAAAGCAGGTCTGTGGGATCCGAAGAAAAACAGGTGGCATTTGTGAGTTTATGTTAAGAAACCTTAGGCAGGCCCTAGGAGTCTGTTTTGTTTTCTTTTTTTTATTCGGGGCCGTTAGCTTATTTTCTGATGAAAATGAACTTAAGCAACGAAAGGTCAGCTTGATCTTAACTGTCCCGAAGTCGGGGACCCATCTCCTAAGGAAAGTTTTTAAGATGACGATAGGGATAGATCAGTTATATTATGGCAAGTTTATTTATGATCCATATCGTCCTATTTTTCTACCTGAAAATGAGTGCTATATTTTCAATCATGTTTATCCGGGATTTAGCCAGTATAGGAATAGCCCTCAAGGTGAATATCTTAAGGTTCTTTTAATTCGCGATCCCAGAGATGCGATTGTCTCTTTAATGACCCATATTGAAGGGCGTCGAACGTGGGGAGGATGGCTCCCGCAACACAAGATCGAAGAATTTTGTAAGCTTTCTCAGCACGAAAAATTAACCGCTACAATGCTTTTGCCCGATGAGTATTTTGGGCTACAGGTTTTTTTGCGAGAAGCTGTCGAGTGGATGAAAGATCCTGAGGTGCTTGTTGTGCGTTTTGAGGACCTTGTAGGACCTCGAGGAGGGGGAGATCGAATCAGACAGGAAAAGACGATACAAGCGTTAAGCGATCATTTGGGGCTTGGCCTCTCTGAAGAGAAAGTGGGCGTTGTTGCGGATAATTTATTTGGTTATAGCTTCACTTTTCGCAAAGGTCAGATTGGAACATGGAGCGATTATTTTACCGAAAGTGATAAAGCGCTATTCAAGTCCTTGATGGGAAAAGAACTCATAGAAATGGGTTACGAAAGCGACAATGACTGGTAGAAAATTATACCGAACGTGTTTCAAAAATTGGTTTTGGGCAACGCGAAAGCTCTCGCGGTTAAAATTTATCAGAGGGGGCTGTATTGTATTAATACAGCCCTCCTCTGAAAAATTTCAACCCCGAGGCTTTGGCGCAGCCGAAAATCCAATTTTTGAGACACGTTCGGTATAATAGGCTGTCTACACAACGGATAAAGCTCAAGTTTGTACACAGTTTCTGAGAGGTAATTGGGATGAAAGTATTGACAAGAATCCTTGTTGGTCTGTGAGATCAGAGGAAAAACGTGTGGCATTTGTGAGTTTATGTTAAGAATTTTTTTTGCTGTCGTTTTTCTATTTGGGGCAGCTAGTTTATTTTCTGATGAAAAAGAGATTAAGCAGCGAAAGGTCAGCTTAATCTTAACTGTCCCGAAGTCGGGGACCCATCTCTTGAAGAAAGTCTTTGCGATGACGATAGGGATCGATCGGTTATATTATGGTACTCCTGCCCGTGATCCGTACAATCCCCCTTTTATTCCTGATAATTGGTGCTACATTTTCAATCATGTCTATCCGGGATTTAGTCATTATAGAGATGGTAATCAAGGTCAATATCTTAAGGTTCTTTTAATTCGCGATCCTAGGGATGCCATTGTTTCGTTAATGATGCATATTGAACGGTTTCATGAATGGGGGC
>CAZEYJ010000064.1:0-3527 GCA_964516795.1 uncultured bacterium | reverse complement strand
TTAGGAAATGCTGGCTTGTGCCGCGGTGGCAGACCTCTTTGACCAGAGAGTGGCCCGACTCTGCTTTGGCGAAGATGTATTTGCAGGGGAGTTCGCATTGGCTTGGTGTCGAGGCGTTCAGGGTGATCTGATGGATCGAGGCGAGGTTGCGTTGGAAGTTAAAGTGGGTTCCGGTGGAGGTTGTCATCTCCATCGTTAAAATGAGCCCGGGGGGAAGTTCGGCGTTGGACATGGGGATGAGGGAGATCTCCAAAGGGGCGTTGTTCCGTGTATAATCGAGGGTGATGATCTCGTTTTGTGTGCGTACTTGGGTGAGGTTCCATTGGAGCTGGCAGGCGAGCCACGCTTGGAGGTAGAGGGATTGGATCCGGGTGTGGCAAAAGTAGGTGGAGGAGTGGCTGTTGTAGGTGAGCTGGATCGAATTGATGTTGCGCAGCTCTTGCATTCTTTCGGGGGTGTAAAAGGCGGAGGAGAGCATGTCGCGCCAGCTTTCGATGCGGGCCCAGTTCAAGTCGGCGATGTCGGCATGCGATTCTGCGGCTTGCTGCAGGGCGCTTGCTGCAAAGCGGGAGAGGTTGTTGGTCGCCTCGGAATCGAAGATCAGCCGGTGGGCGAATTGGGAGAGGGCGTTTGCCAGAGGGTCGTCGTGGGAGGGATCTTCGGCCAAAACGAGATAGACGGGGAGGTCGGGAAGGATGTTGGGAAGCACCACAAAGGGGATCTTTTTTTGAGACAGGTTTGTCGCATCGATCTGGATGAAATCGCAGGCGACATCGTAATCCCCTTTGCTTGAGGTCAAAATAGAGACTTTTGTCGAGAGCTGGTCGGTCTGATTGGATGGATCGACTGTAATAAAAATGACCCGGGCGGGGAATTTCTCGATGACGGCCTGGGCAAGTTTCTGGATGTAGCCGACGCGGTAGGTCTTCTGGGTATAGAAGATCAGGTTGAAAAGGCAGGCGCGGGTGGTGTTTGTCGTCTGCAGAGACTCCCAAATGCGGTTCAATTCATCTTGGATCGCAGCAGGGCTGACGGGTTGAAGGAGGAAGGTCATCAGATCAGTCTCCATTTCCGATTGTCGCGGGCGAGCAGGTCGTCGGCTGCTTTAGGGCCCCATGTTCCCGATTGGTAATTGGGGAACTCTTTTTCTTGCGTATTGGCCCAGTAGTCGAGAAGGGGGGTGAGCAGCTTCCACGAATTGAAGACTTCGTCTTGGCGGGCAAAGAGGGTGTTGTCTCCCAGCATGCAGTCGAGGATCAGCCTTTCATAGGCCTCAGGCGGGCTCATGCCGAAGTAGGAGCCGTAGCGGAAGTCCATCTTGACGGGCTGGATCGGGCTGCTCGGGCCGGGGACCTTGCAGTTGATCTTCAACGAGGTGCCCTCGTCCGGTTGGATCCGGATCGATAGCGAATTGGGCTCGTTGCGCTTGTTGAGCTGCTGGAAGAGGACGCCGGGCGGGTCTTTGAAGACGACGGCGATCTCTGTCGCTCGTTTGGGAAGCCGTTTGCCTCCTCTTAAGTAAAAAGGGACTCCTGCCCAGCGCCAGTTGTCGATAAAGAGGCGGAGCGCTGCGTAGGTCTCTCTGTTGGAGGTAGGGGAGACGTTTTTCTCTGAGCGGTACCCGATGACTTCTTGCCCTCCGATGTAGCCGGAGCCGTACTGCCCTCTCACGCAGGAAGTGGAAAAGTCGGCTTCCGCCATGGGCCTGATCGCTTCGAGGACTTTGACTTTTTCATCGTGGATCGCTTCGGCAGAGAGGCTGACGGGAGGTTCCATCGCCATCAGGGAGAGGAGCTGCATCATGTGGTTTTGGACGATGTCGCGCAAAAGGCCCGCCTCTTCCCAGAAGGCGCCCCGTGAGCCGATCCCGATCTCTTCGGCAACCGTGATCTGGACGTGGTCGATGTAACGGTTGTTCCAGACCGATTCAAAAAGAGAGTTGGCAAAACGGAAGACCAAGATGTTTTGGACCGTCTCTTTTCCCAGGTAATGGTCGATCCGGTAGATCTGATCTTCTTGCAGGAAGCGGAGGAGCTCTGTTTGAAGGGCTTGCGCTGACGTTAAATCGTGTCCAAATGGTTTTTCGATGATGATGCGCGACCATTTGTCTTTGACGGTCTCAGCATCGTAAATGAGGTTGGCTTTGTGCAGTTTTTCACAAATGAGGGGAAAGAAGCTCGGTTGTGTCGAAAAATAAAAGACCCGGTTGCCTTTTGTCCCCATGCGGGCGTCGAGGTCTTGAAGGAAGGTGGAGAGCCGCTTATACCCTTCTTCGTCGTGGAACTCGGAGACGTGGTAGAAGAGCTGTTCTTTAAAAGTGTTCCAGAGCGATTCGTCGATCGGCTTGGAGCGGGAGAAGCTGCTGATCGCCTGCTTCATTTCGTCGCGGAACTGCTCATGGGTCTTTTCCCTCCTGGCAAAGCCGACGCAGGCGAATTGGGCCGGAAGCTGCCCGTCTTTGGCCAAATTGTAGAGGGCGGGGAGGAGTTTGCGCGCGGTCAGGTCTCCCGTGGCTCCGAAAATCACAATGATGCACGGGTCGATAAACCGCGTCGAAATGCCAGGCTCTTCTAAAGGATGTGTCGTCATAAGATGGTTGTTTTGCTGCTGAATGATTGATCTTCCAGGTTAACGGGCTTGTCTTTTTGCTTCCAGAAGAAATTGCACGTTTGGGCAGTTCTCGATGATCCATTTTCTTTCAGCAAAATGATTCATTGAAAAAAGGAATTTTTCCCATTTCTGTTTTAAAGGCGGCTTAAGAGATAGTCTCTAAGCAAAGAAATAGTTTTGAATGATTTTGCGCTGGTAGCGCAGCAAGAAAAGCTTATGGTTGATGAGCTCTTGACAAAATCTTAACGGTTAAGAAAAGATGTCTGAGATTTTTAAACTGGAGATCTTATGTCAGCCTCAACGCGAGCCGTGCTGCCAAGTGAAAAAACGTTACCCCATGTCGAAGTTCCACGTGAAGAAAAACACGCCTCAGAGCTTGGTCAAAAACTGACAGACCGAGCTGAGAGGCTCTATCATCAGACAAAGACGCTCCGCCAATTTGTTCAGAATGCCTCGGCTAAACCGGTGCAGTTGATGACGTCTGTTGTTTCCTTTGGAGTGGGTGTGCAGCGGCTCTGCTCCGGGGACCTCATTACGGGAGGGATCGCAGCGACATGCGGAGCTAAAGGGCTGTGGAATTTGTGCAGCGATGGTTCTGGATCGAGCTTGGAGCGTCTGCTCAATGATATCAACGCAGATGTCGGGATGATCGAGGTCTTAGAGGAGGCCAACCGCGATTCCTGTCAAGCGGTGAAAGGGAATTTGGA
The DNA here is from genome assembly GCA_964516795.1 of uncultured bacterium. GTDB lineage: Bacteria > Chlamydiota > Chlamydiia > Chlamydiales > Rhabdochlamydiaceae > Acherontichlamydia. The sequence goes on along the minus strand of CAZEYJ010000064.1, from coordinate 210 downwards.
GTTGGTCAGGAAAGATGTGGCTGTTTTGCAGTCCCAGTTGGATGAGATCGGCCGGCTCAATACGCAAGGGCTGGTGAAAATTAAGAGCAAACGGGAAGAGGCTGTTCTTCTAAACAGTCTTTCTGTAGAGGCTTATAAGAAAGCGGCTCAGCTGTTTGAAGGGGTCCAGGAGAAGCTCAACGATTCAGGTGAGGCTTACGGGAGCTGTGG
>CAZEYJ010000063.1:0-5422 GCA_964516795.1 uncultured bacterium | reverse complement strand
CTAGTCGGATTACTCCGGGGCTGCTTACTAGAACACCCGGAGATGCTTCCAGAAATCGGCTTGACCATCCCAATGATCAGTGCAATTCTGCGTCATGCTGCATAGAAAAAACTATAAACTATAGAGCTCAACCTCTAGTTGAGCACAACGATCCGTCAATGCCCCTACAGTCTTTTTCATCTCATCGAACAACAGATCGCGGGCCGACACAGATCTCTGCAGCGCTTTCAAAGGCTTTTCCTGAGAACGGACAGAAACCGCACGCAAATTCTGCACAAAGCTTGAAGACACAAGGTCTCGAGATGATTCAGATCTCGGCAATAGTCTTTGCATCAGACTTGCGTTCTTTGGCGCAGGTTGACTTGAAGAAGCAGAGCTTCCCGGTATAGCGACAGCCGTTGTTGGTGAGCCGCTTCTTGGGACTGATGATACTGCCATATAAAAATCCTTCTTAAAATAGCTAAAAAGTTTAGGTTCTTAAGTATTTGGACCATAAGTTGTAGCCGTTCTGTTCGTATGGCGCGTATGGTTCCACTGATGATCATTAATGCTGACATAGCTCACAGCATGACCATGTTTATTAAATCGGTCCTCCACCTTATCAACTCTACCGTTGACTGCTGCCACCGCTGCCAGCATATCTTTGCGCAATTGGGCATTGGCATCGATCAACTCTTTGAGCAACTTCTCCGTTTTGTCTCTATACGCCCCGAAGTTTTTCTCCAATTCTGCATAGCGCCCTTCTTCTTCTTGCAACCGAACTTCCAACTTGGCACACCGGTCCGTCAATGTTCCTACAGTCTCATTTAGCGTGTTGAACAAAAGATCGCGGGCAGATATAGACCTCTGCAGCGCCTTCAACGGCTTTTGCTGAGAATGCAGGGCAACAGCGCCAAGATTCTGCGCAAAGCTTGAAGACATAAGGGCACGAGACGATTCAGAACGTTGCAGCTTACTTGCGCTTTTTGGCACCGGTTGACTAGAAGAAGCAGAGCTTTCCGGTATAGCGACAGTCGTTATTGGTAAGCTGCTTCCTGATACTGATCCTGTTTTCATAAAATTCTCCTTAGAGACTGTTAACCAATTCTAGTTATAAAATGATGCAGCCCCCGCCGCCGCCTGAGTTCTGACTTTTAACGTCCTCAACTTCTTGGGTTTTTTGAATCAATGCCGCCCTAAGCCACCTAGCTGTTCCTTCAAGCTCTTCACATTTTCCTTCCAAGTTCTTACTACGCTCTTTCTCAATGTCGAGCTTTTGCTCGACGTAAGAAACCTTGCCGTTCAATGCAGCGATCCTCTGATCATGGATAATCTCTCTTTGAGCAAGTGTCTCGTCGACCTGTTTTTGATGTGTTTCGATTCGTTGCTCAGCAACGGCGACCTCTTTTTGAATGACCTCTTTGGCCAATCCCCATACAAGAGAAACGGCTTTAGCCGTTTTTTCCAACGGCTGGGTCATCTCTTCATCGATCTTTGCAGCAAGAGCCTCATCTCGCGCATATAGCATATAATTAAACAGTTTAGCTTGACGCTCTTCTTTGCTTTCAGCGGAGAGCATGTCTTCACGATTTAAAAAGGGAGTGTCATCTACCTCCACTAAATCCGAGGAAGAAGGGACATGCACCCACTGAGGAAGACGCTTAATCCACGACAACATGTCTATTGCAAAATCATGGGATGTGGCAGCTGCCATCAGTTTTCCATCAAAAGGCGAATAGGACTGAAGACGCTGATAATCTTCAAGCATCCATTGTTCCCAAGTCCACATCCTCTCGAGAACCGGCTCTTCCAAGGGAGCGTCATCCATCGGGTTCACGAGGATTACGTTCTTCAATTTATCGACCTTCTTCTGCACCCAGGCCACTTGTTCTGAATCAAGGTCCCGATCCATAGGCAATTTGACCATCAAGACTTTGACGCCCCAGGTAAAAAGGCGCTCAGAAAGGCGGTCCTTCCAGGAATCATACTTGTAAATGATGGCAGCTAGATCATCTAAAAGGGCGTTATGATCGTCATCAATTCTGACGCTCTCTTGCGTAGCGATTAAAGGAAAAGAGATCGGCGTTGGACTGTGACCTCTTTCTATTGCTACAGGGCTTATTGTGACAGTGAGTGTTCCGCTAGCCATAAGTCTTCTCCATTCTAATAATCTCAGAAAATGGCGGAGTTTATAACTGCAGGGAAAGATTTAAAACAATGCGAAGAATTTATTGATTCCGGATACAAATTTTATTCCTCTTAGAATCTGAACACTAGCAATTCCATCAGCGCAGAGCGAAGAGCAGAGGCGCTGATGGAATTTTTAGTTTGATCAGCACAATATACGGACTTTTTCAGACATAAACAAAGGGCCTCCTAAATCAAAAAGTCATTTTGAGCAATTTCGCTTTTCCCGCACGACGGGAAAAGCTCACACGGAGAATGCCTTGCATAAGTAGTTCTGAACAGATAGACTTTCTCCGCTTTTTCTGTGATGATATTTATGAGGTGCTATGCCCGTTGGATTCGATGCTTCATTTGACAAAATCTATGGAGACCATCTCAACAATGACCTCGGCCTTACAACTGAGCAACCCAATGAAGAACCTATCCACCCGCATCAAAAATCGGCATGGCGCGCCATCACTGCCGGAGCCATTTGCGGAGGAGCCATCGGCTCTTGCGCGGGAGTTGTTATCGCTGTGTTGGCTATGAGACAGTACGCCTTGTGCAACACGGAAGATGTTCCTGAAGCGAGCTGTTTTGAGAACCCTCCCCCCGATCTTTTATTCCTCGCCGGCACGGCTGCAGGATCCGGAGTCGGCGCCTTAGTTCAAGGTGTCAACCACGCGTTTTCCCGCCTATTTGCTCCTAGACCCTTGCTTCCACTTTAACGGCAGCCACCCCAGAATTTAGAGTGGGAGAGAATCTCTCTATTGGGTAGAATGGTCGTTTTATACCTTTAATATATGACAATGGACACTTCCCACTCTTTAAATCTCCAACAGCAGCAAGCTGTTGACCATGTCGAGGGGCCACTCCTCGTCCTGGCAGGCGCAGGTTCGGGCAAGACCCGGATCGTCACTTACCGCGTCGCCCATCTTTTAAATATCGGCGTCCCCGCTTCAGATATCCTCGCCGTCACCTTCACCAACAAGGCAGCCGAGGAGATGCGCTCGAGGATCCTCCATCTGACCCGCCACTCCGTCCTCACCTGCACCTTCCATAGCCTGTGCGCCAGGATCCTGCGCGAATCGATCACCGCTCTGGGATACTCGCGCGATTTTACGATCTACGATGAAGAAGACAGCGAAAAAGTGGTCAAAGAGTGTGTCGCAGCCTTGAATTTGCAGGAGGAAAAGGGGATCCTCAAGGCGGCCAAATTCCACATCTCGCAGGCCAAAAACTCGCTTGTCAGCCCCGAAGACCTCGCACAACAAGACAAACAGCTCCAAGAGATCTACCAGCTCTATCAGAAAAAACTCAAAGAATACAACGCCCTGGACTTTGACGATCTGCTGTTCCTGACTGTCGAGCTGCTAAACAAGTTCCCCGACATCCTGCTGCAATATCAAAACCGATGGCGCTTCATCCTGATCGATGAGTATCAGGACACCAACGCGGCGCAGTACACGCTGACCAAGCTGCTCGCCGGCGTCCATCATAACGTCTTTGCGGTCGGGGACCCCGATCAGTCGATCTATTCATGGAGAGGGGCCAACGTCCACAACATCCTGAATTTTGAAAAAGACTTTCCGGGAGCCGAAGTGATCGCTCTCGAGCAAAACTACCGAAGCCGATCCAACATCCTCGAAGCGGCCAATGCCCTGATCAAACATAACGTCAGCCGCTATGAAAAAAATCTCTGGAGCGACCGGGGCGAGGGGGAGAAGATCGGTCTTTTCATCGCTGAAAACGACCATGCCGAGACCCTTTTCGTTGTCAAACAGCTTTACAAGCTCCATACGGAAAAAAAGGTCCCCTTGCGCGACTGCGTCATTTTTTACAGGACCAACTTCCAATCGCGGATCTTTGAAGATGCCCTTCTCAAAGAACGGATCCCCTACCGGATCATCGGGGGGCTCTCCTTTTACCAGCGCCGCGAGGTCAAAGACATCCTTGCCCTGTTGCGCATGGTGCTCGGCGGCGCAGACTACCTCGCCTTCGCCCGGACGATCAACCTCCCTAAACGAGGGCTTGGAGAGGCGACCCTTAGCAAACTGCGCGACGTCGCCGCGGAAAAACAATGGGACATCCTCACCACCTGCATCCAGGTGATCGAAGGGAAGACAGAGTTCAGACCGACTCCCCGCCAACGCGACGGTCTCAAGCACTATAGCGACACGATCTGCGCGCTCAAGGAGATGATCAAAGCAAAAGTCCCGCTCCACGAGGTGATCAGCAGCGCGATCCAAAGGTCCTCTTATCTCGACCATCTCAAAGAAGACCCTGAGACCTATCAAGAGCGGAAAGAGAACATCGAAGAACTCGTCTCTAAAGCAGCGGAATGGGAACAAGAGTCCTCCAATCCGACACTTGCAGCCTTCCTCGAAGAGCTTACCCTGAAATCAAGTGCCGATGAAAAAGAAGAACCTGTCGACAGCGTCCGGATGATGACGATCCACAACGGAAAAGGGCTTGAGTTCACCGGCGTCTTTGTCGTTGGGATGGAAGAAGACCTCTTTCCCCATATCAACGTCAAAGAGAACCAAGAGGCCCTCGAAGAGGAAAGACGCCTTTGCTATGTCGCCATGACCAGGGCCAAAGAATATCTCTATTTAACCGCCTCACGCTACCGAATGTTGTGGGGAATGGCCCGGATGATGCGTCCAAGCCGTTTTTTAAAAGAGGTGCCGGAGCATTTCTTGCACAACTACCACCTTTCCGCTGCTGTTGGAAGAAGGGAAGAGGCAATCGAGGAAGCGGAAGAAGGGTTTGAACCGGGAGATGCCGTCTTCCATAAAGACTTTGGATCAGGGACCGTTCAAAAAACCTATCGGACATCGCTCGGCCTGACCTACGACGTCTTCTTTCCCCAAGCCAATACGACCCGTTCGCTTGTCGCTAAGTTTGCCAAACTTAAAAGAGATCTTCAAGATTAGCTTCTGTCAATTTTGAGGAGGTCCTCTACCTCTGCTGAAAACCGCTCTGGGTCAGCCGATTGAAAGCGCTGAAGACTTTGGACAGAGTGACCCACTTCTTCCAGTGGGCATCGCGCCATCTAAGCCCTTTCAGGTTAGGGATCCAGTTTGAAGGGGAGACGACCTCCCCTCTGCTCCAAGCAGGGCGCCAAAAATTAGCTGCGAGCAAGCTTCTACAAATGGTCAACGTCGGAACCCCGAGACAAGAGGCCAAATGGCCGATCCCCGAATCATTGCCGACCATATAGCCCGATTCGCAGACATAAGCGGCAAGATCGGAAAGCCCCTGAAAATCGGGCGCC
>CAZEYJ010000062.1:0-3422 GCA_964516795.1 uncultured bacterium | reverse complement strand
ATATGATGTTGGTAGTCTTGATGGCGGATGTGGCGGTGCAAATGGAGTTTGAAGATAAAATCGACAAGATCGGGATGGGCCCAAAAAGCTTCCTCATCTTCTGCTCGAGCAGAAAAGCCCTGCATCCTCCATTTGATAGCCAGGGCTTGGTTGCTCCTGTAGACGGTCTGTCGGAGCCGATGCTCTTCTTCTGAGGACTGAAAGTCATTGATGCGGATGCGCGCTGCAAGTGTATACCGTTGCAGATCGGCAACTTCTTTGGGAACGCAGCGAGGATCGCAGCCGGCGCGTTGAGAGAGGTGTTCTTCGGCCAGCCGGATAATTGTCCTCAATTGCGCCGCTGAAACGATTTGTCGTTCACCGATCACGTTTTTGAAAAACCTAAGAAAATAACGAGTTGCTTCCGCATCTGAAGCTTTCGCATAACCTGGGATAATGGCCCTTGCGATCTGATGCTTCCAGCTCGTTGCGTCAACCAATCTTTCTCCATCAACGAGAAGACAAGGGGGCAGCGCAGAAGGCAGCAGAGTCGGAACTTGTGCGAGGTTCAATTGAAAATCTGCCATAGCCATACCTTGATGGAACGCGGTTCAAATTCGAGTAACAAATTGGGGAGAATGCCCAAATGGGCAATGACTATAAAAAGGGGTAAAATTGTCGACAAGCCTAAAAATGACACCTTGAAAAACTGTTGCTAAAAGAGAGGGCTTTTTTTATAAAGCTTAAGCTAATTTTTTGCTTATAAATGTCTACGAACCAAAATTCGTAGACAGTCTCTTAATTTTTGGAGCACAACATGTCTATTGCACCGACACAGCCATCTCCTCTTCAAGCCCAATCTACCGCTTTAGATCAATTCAATGAATTGTATGGAGCAGAAAATGATTCATCCCGTTATGAGATGATGCAATTTGAAACACGGGCCACCGGCCCTGTTGTCAACCTTCTCAACTACTTGCAAATTAGCGAGCTGATCCCCGCGCGGTTGACAATCCTCATGAAAAACAACCTGCATGACCGGTCGTTTGTCAGAGCCTGTTTGAACAATTTGATCTTTGATCTTAGAGATAGAGGCGTCATAGGCCCCCGCTGTTTCGAGAAATTGCATACCCAGCTCAATGCCTATTCGATCGACGCCGTCCTGAAAATGCTCTACTCAGTTCTTTTATATCAAAAGCTCGAAGAAGAGCACAGGAGGAACTCAAACGACCCCCTCTTTCAATTTGTCTCTTCTGAAGTCTATTCAGAAAGATTGACCAGGCTCAGTTCGGTCAACCTCGACCGGGAGATCTATGCTTTGGAAAGCAACTTTCAAAAGCGGGCCCTTGCTCAGATGTTGGCCCAATTGGCTGCAAAACAGGGTGTGGATGAGGCAAGCAGAGAGCGGATCATTGCGCTGGCAAGAGGTCTGGCCTCTGCGCCTTCTCCGAGGATGAAGCAAGAGTTATTGACACTTTTCAATACCCCTCCTGACGGCCTGCCCTATTTCGAGAAGCTGTGTTTGCAGGAGATTGGGAAGGCACTCCAATCGAGCCCGCCGGAAAGGATCGTCAAACACCTCTACGAAATCCTTGCTGTGGAACACCATTTAAAGCAATGCGAGCGTTCGGTCAAAGTTCTTAATGACTCGCTCGAAACGATGCCGCAAAACGACTTGAGCGCTTTGATAGCCAAGTGCAAACAAGCCTATAATGGAACTGTTTACCTCCTTTCCGATTATAAAAATCTGCCTCGATGCTCCAGCACACGGTTTCATCTGCTCGTCGGCCAGATTAGAGAACAATGGATCTGCGCCAACCAAGTCATGACCCGTGCAACGGGACAGCTTGACCACCAATTCTGCAGCAGCCTCGTCCAACAAGCCCCTACCCAATATCGGCTTGCGGCCTGGCCCTTTCGCTCCAATCAGCTGATCGATGCGTTTACCCCCGAACAAATCGCAGCAATCCAATCTCATGCTCGAATCGAAGGAATCACCCCGGCCGACAGAGAAGCCAATAGCCGGCGTACTATTGCCGTCATTGGGTGCACATGGGGAGGAGGGCACGTCGAGGTTTCCCGCAGCCTAGCTTCCAACTTGATCGGCGCCGGATATCACGCAGAAACAATCGATCTGCCAAAAGTATTAGTTTCTGAAGATCCCGTTCGCAATGCTTGGCTGACCCGGTTTTTCAATCTGAATTGGACGACAAACGACCTTTGGAACGGCCTGGCAAAAATCAAAGCCTTTAGCATCATGAACTTCATCCGGACCAAGCACAATGGCGCTCCGAATCCCCAGCAGCATCAGCGCATGCTCATGCAGACCCTTCATGAACTGATGAAGAAGAATCCTTCGATGGTCGTTACTACTTATAGCGCCCACAATGAAGTGATCTTTGATGCCTGTGAAATCCTAGGGATCCCCTGCCTCCACATCTCAACAGATGTCGACACGAGCGTTGAGACCCGCTCGACTCCCAGAGCTTCTCCCCATATGAAAATGGGGATTGCTTTCAGCGATCCTCAGATGCTTGCCCGGATCGAAACCGTGACCCGGCCGGAGCAAAGGGTGATCATGGGCCCTCCGGTCCGCCGGGAATTCACTCTTGCGCGCACAAGAGAAGACTCCCTCCGCTTTAAGCAGACCTGGGGGATCGACTCGAGCAAGAAAGTCGTCGTGGTCACAAGCGGAAGCAACGGTGATGCCTCCGATTATCCGGAGATTTTAGCCCAGCGCTACGCCGACCTCGATAGAAGCGAGATCCCGATCCACCTCGTCGTCCTCTGTGGTCGCAACAACCAAAAATTCCTAGATCACTTAGAGCGCAATGTTGCCCCGAATACGAACCTTCCTATGACCCTCAAGCTTGCAGTCCCCGGAGAAAAAATGGAGGAGCTGATCACAATGGCCTCGGAAGGAGGGTGCTTGATCGGAAAAGCCGGCGGAGGGACCCTTTTTGAGGCCACAGCTCGAGGAACGCGGATCCTCATCGACCATGTCCCCTCGGGGATGTTCTCCGGAGGATTAACTCAAGTCTTGATTTCGATCGCCAGTTGGATCCTAGATCTCTTTGGCTATGAGAATCAGCTGCTTTGGGAAAAAATCAATACCGCTTTTGGGATCAGGCACGGCCTTGCCGACGTCATTGAGACAAAAGAGGAATTCCTCCCGAAACTAGACCGGATGCTGCAGCATGATGCGCCGGCAGTCCTCCCCTTTCCAATTGAAAATTGCCGGACTGTCTTTAGAAGGACCCTGGAATCGATGCTCACAGCCTCCGAAGCTGACCCGGAAAACGTCCGCATTCGGCAGCAACTGCTTAGCGCTTAGAGAAAAATGGCAAAACTCCAGTTTCGCAATTCCCTCAAAAAAAAAGGCACTCCCTGAAACGGGAGTGCCTCCGTGCTATGCCCAGGATAGGACTCGAACCTACATACCT